>CAZPQC010000042.1:21062-27488 GCA_964588525.1 uncultured Spirochaetaceae bacterium | reverse complement strand
CTAGTCGATCGAGCCCCGTTCCACGTAGGCGTAGGCGCTGTGATTGTGGATGCTTTCGAAGTTCTCCGCCTCCACGCTGAACCAGCGGAAGTCCCCGGTCTCCTCGAGCTTCTGCGTAACCTCCCGCACGACATCCTCGACGAAGCGCGGACGTTTGAAGGCCTGCTCGGTGATGTACTTCTCATCTTCCCGCTTCAGAAGCGTATACACCTCGCTGGAGCCGGAGCGCTCCACGATGCTGATGACATCCTCGATCCAGAAGAACTTATTGAACAGCAGTTTCAGGCGCACGATTCCCCGCTGGTTGTGGGCGCCTATATCACTGATCTCCTGCGAGCAGGGGCAGACCGTGGCAATCGGAACCTGGATGCCCACGTAGAAGTGTTCGTACTGGTCGCTCACCTCGCCCATGTACTCACAGACATACTCCATCATGCTGCGCTCCCGGGAGACCGGCGCCTGTTTCTCGATGAAGTACGGGAAAATCACTTCCGCGTAGGCCCGCCTGGCGTCGAGGAATTCCCGAACCTTGCCCAGCATCTCGAGGAAATTGTGCATCGAGATGTCGACGTAGTACTCGTTCACCACGTCGATGAAACGACTCATATGGGTGCCCTTGAAGTCGTGGGGAAGATCGGCGTACATGTTGATCGTGGCCACCGTGGCTTGAGTCTGATTGTTCTTGTCCAGCACCTGAATCGGATACTTGACGTTCTTCACCCCGACTTTTTGGATTTCGATCCGGCGCGGGTCGTGCTGGTTTTGGACGTCCTTCATGCTTAGAGGTTAAACTTCCACGGGCGATTGATCGAAGGAGTACTGTACGGTCTGAAATTGCCCGCGGAACTCCTTTACCTCATCCCCGACGTACCTGCCGTCGATCAGGCATTTTTTGAAAAGCTCCGCTATGACCTCCATCTCCTTCTCCTTCATACCGAAGCGGGTCATCTCCTGGACACCCAGACGGATCCCGGAGGGATTGGCCACGTTCTCCAGGGGTTCATGGGGCAGCAGATTCATATTGAGGATGATATTGTTGTCCTTCAAGTGTCGAGCGACTTCATCGCCGCCGCCGAACCTCGTCACATCCGCGGCCAGCTGATGACTCTCCGTATAGCCGAACCCATGCCCCTGAATCTCGATTCCCGCCTCGTGCATCTTTGCGCCCAGATGCTTGGCGTTGGCTATCACCTGTTTGGCATACTCCTGACCGAACTCCATCATCTCATACACGGTGATCGCCAGAGGCACGAGCGTATCCAGATGATGATTCGAGGAGGAACCGGGGAAAGCGCCCTTGTCGATTTTCCGCCACTCGTTTTCTCCGGTATTGCTCAAAATGATTCCTCTCTGGGATCCGAAGAAGGTCTTGTGTACGCTGCCGGTTATCAGCAGGGCTCCTTCTTTCAGGGGACTCTGAAAACAGCCCCCGGCGATCAGCCCCAACACGTGGGCACCGTCGTAGAGCACTGAGATATTCCGCTCTCTGCAGATATCGACCAACTCCGCTACCGGCTCGGGAAACAGGAACAGGCTCTTGCCGAAGATCAGCACCTTGGGCGAGATGGCCCGGATCAGCTCGATCGTCCGCTCCACGTCGATGTGATAGCCGTCTTCGGTCAGCGGAAAGTTCACGATGTTGGTCGTATACTTGCCCACCGATCCTGCCCGGTGATGACTGATATGCCCGCCCCCGGGGGTGGAGTTGACCATGACCACGTCTCCGGGATGGATGAAGCGGCTGAACACGGCGTCGTTGGCCACCGTACCGCTGATCGGCCGCACATCGACCTGCCGGCAGTGAAACAGGGTCTTCATATGTTTCTTGAGACGGCTCTCCACCTCGTCTATGAGCTCCGTGCCCTGATAGTAGCGTTCTCCCGGATGCCCCTCGGCGTAGCGGTGGGCGAAATCCGAGCCCATGGACCTTCTGGCCCGGTTGCTCAGCACGTTCTCACTGGCGATGAGGTTGAGGGTGCTGCTGCGCCACTCGTTCTGCTTTTTAACGATCTCTTCGATCTGGGAAACGTTTCTCTCGTACATGATGGCTGTAAAGATATCCCTTCACAGCGGAGGTGGTCAATCAGACAGGTGCTCCTCGTCGAAATTTCTGATCTTCTCCAGGATCCCCTCCCTGGCCTCCTCGTAGATCTGGCGGATCAGCGGATCCCGGAAGTTGAACACCCGCTCCTCGAAGCTCGTAGACTGCAGACGGTCGAACAGCCGAGCCTTGGCCTCCTCAAGGCTCTTGCCGTAGATATGGTAGGAATCGGCCTGCCAGTTCAGCCGGCCCAACTCTACGGGGCTGCCGCTTCGACGGGCGATTTCATCGGCAATGACCTGCCGGTTGAACTGGACGAATCCGAACATGTTCATGAAATTGGCCCCCCAGGCATCGTTGGAGCGGAAGCGAACGTTGCAGTTCAGCCAGGCGGTCCCGCCGTCATCGAACACCAGTCGGTACCAGAGCGACTGCAGGCAGGGAGGATCGTAGCAGTCGAAATCGATGTTCGGCATCCAGGTGATCATCTGTGCCTGCCGGGTGTGGGGCTGCTCCACCAGCTTGCTGATCACCTGCTCGATTTGGTCAACGGAAAAGCACCCCGCCCGGACGGACTGACCGCCTTGCGCTTCCCGCCAGCTGCCGTAGGCGTTCAGGCGCATGTGATAGGTGTACTCCCAGCGGGTGTCCTCCGGATCGTTCATGTTCTTGACCCAGTGATCCTTGGCGCCGCAGAGCTCCAGAACGTACTCCTGGAGATCCTCGATTCCGCCGGGGAAAGCCTTGTGGATCATGGGGTCGGCCCAGGGATCCAGCACCGTGATGTTCATCGTGGCGTCGATGCTCAGGGGGTCTCCCGGCTGATCGTACTGGGTGGCGATCCTGGTCCCCTTCTCGTACAGCGATACCAGCGCCCGCTCGTAGGCCTCGGCCAACGAACGTCCCTCGACAAACAGCACCGGAATGTTTTTCATCGTACTCTCACCTCTAGTGGCGGAAACTGCGCTGCCCGGTGAACACCATGGCCACATCTGCCTCATTGCAGGCCTCGATGACCTCGAAGTCCCGCTCCGAACCGCCGGGCTGGATAACGGCGCTGATTCCCTCCCGAATCCCCACGTCCACGCCGTCCCGGAAGGGGAAGAAGGCGTCGGAAACCATGCAGGCACCCCCCAAGCCCCCTCGCTGCTCCTGCACCGCCTCGTCGATGTCCCGCCTTTTTCGCTCATCATCCAGAAGATTGTAGGGCTTGCCGTGCCGCTGCCAGCAGATGCGGTCGGCGAGCTTGCGGTAGGCCTTGTCCCGGGCGATCTCCGCCACCCCGACCCGGTCCTGCTCTCCCGTACCGATGCCCACGGTCATCCCGTCCTTCACGTAGATGACCGAGTTGCTGGTGATGCCCGACTCGACCAGCCAGCCGAACAGCAGGTCCCGGGCCTCCGCGCCGGTCGGCTCCCGATTTATCCGGTACTGCCGGCCCTGGTAGTCCGTCTCGGCGGGAAGAAAATCCTCGACAGCCAGCGTGCGGGGCGCGTAGGACCACTGGGCCACGATCCCGCCGTCGATCAGGGTCTTGAAGTCCACCGCCCGGGTACCCACGAACTCCTGGAGGCGTTGGATGTTGCCGATGCGCATCACCCTCAGGTTCTTGCGCCGAGCCAGAATATCCAGGACCCCGTCGGCGAAAGCGGGTGCGGCCACCACCTCGCAGTACTGCTCTGCGATCAGCTCCGCGGTCTCCCTGTCCAGCTCCCGGTTTACCGCAATCGCGCCGCCAAAGGCGGCGAGCCGGTCGGCCAGGTAGGCCCTCTGGTAGGATTCGGCAAGGCTGCCGCCCAGGGCCACGCCGCAGGGATTGTTGTGCTTCACGATCACCGTGCAGGGGCCGTCCCGGAAGTAGCGCAGGATGTTGAGGGCGCTGTCCACATCGGTGATGTTGATCTTGCCCGGATGCTTGCCTGACTGCAGCAGCTCGGGCTCGGAGGCCAGGAAGCATCCCGGCTGGATGCTTTGAACCTCCCCCAGCACGAGATTTCCCGAGACCAGTTTGTACAATGCCGCCTCCTGATCGGGATTCTCTCCGTAGCGCAGGCCCCTGTCCTGCCCCTCGATACGCCAGGTCACCCGTTGGAATTGAAGGCATTGGCGCCGCTCCCCTTGAGAGAAACAGATCTCGAGTGAGTCCGGGAAGTGATCCCGGGTGATGCTGCGATAGGCGGATTTCAGACTTTCGCCGCTCACGGCAGCACCTCCGGGTAGCTGCTGCGAACCGCCTCGGGGGCGCACGATCCCAGGTAGGCGGCTATCGCCGTGTCGTACTCCGACGTGTAGTCGAAGGTCTTCCGAGCCAGGCGGAAGCGGGTTTCCAAGGACAGGCAGCCGCGGTTTTGCTCCAGCTCGGCGATGATTGCCCGGTAGTCCCCCGGATCCACGACCGCCGCGACCCGCAGGAAGTTCTTGGCCGCCGCCCGGATCATGCAGGGACCGCCGATGTCGATGTTGGCCCGGGCGCGCTCGGGAGTCACGTCCTTCTGAGCGACCGTGTCCTGGAAGGGGTAGAGGTTGACCACCACCATGTCGAAGGGTACGGCCCCGGTCCGCTCCAGGTCCCGCCGGTGGGCCGGGTTGTAGGTCTCGCTCAGCAGTCCCAGATAGATCTTGAAATCCAGGGTCTTGACCAGCCCGCCCTGCATCTCCGGCTGTCCCGTGTACTCGGACACGGCCACCAGCCGACCCGACCCGGCCTCGCCGAGAATGTCGGCGATCGCCCTGTGCGTCCCCCCGGTGGAGTAGAGGGTGATCGCGGGATTGATCCGCAGCAGCTCCGGAACCAAGGTGTCGAGTCCGTTTTTGTCGTAGACGCTGACCAGCACCCGCTGAATCTTGACTCTGTCGTCGATCTTTTCCACGAAGTTCATGGGTGCATATGTAAAACGAAAACCCCTCTTCTGTAAAGGCGTCCTGCTGCTCACCCGGAGCGAATCCCCCGTTCTTTCTCCATCGCCTTGATCTTATCCTGAAGCTCCTGGTAGCGCTTTTCGTTCAAGGGATAGAAGAGGAGCATGAAGGCCGCGCCGGCGAAGAACAGCGCCGTCACCGGCCCGATCAACAGGCGAATCCCCAGCTGCGCCAGGCCGGTCTGGGCGGCCTCGGCTACGTAGCCAGTACGGTGAAGGATCAACCCGCTCACCGCGATGGCCAATCCCTGTCCTCCTTTGCTGAAAAAAGTCCAGATACCGTAGTAGCCGCCCTCGCGGCGCTCGCCGCTCTGAAGGTAGCCGTACTCCACGGTATCGGGGACCATGGACCAGGGCATGGGGTAGGTGGTGGAAAGGCCGAGGCCGGCCACGAACATCATCACAAAAACGAACACCACGCCGAGCTCGTGCCCGAGGGCGAAGACCAGCATGCAGGCCAGGGAGATGATCAGCATCCCTACGGCGTAAGTCGTCTTCTTGCCGATTCGTTTGGAAACCAGAACGGCCACGGGGATGAAGATCATGGCCGTAACCAGCAGGATCAGCAGGGCTACGGTGGTGAGGGCCTCATTGTCGTGGATGTACTTGAAGTAGTAGATCATCGTGCCGCTGACCACGGTCACCGCGATCATGTTCATCATGTAGGTCAACAAAACGATGATGAAAGGCTTGGTCTTGAAGACATACAGGTAGGACTTGAAAAAACCGGTCTTCGGCTGCGCCGCCGAGACCAGCTTCGGCTCCCGGACCGAGGCGAAGGTGGTCAAAGCGGCTCCCATCATCAGCGCACCGAACACGGCCCCCATGACGGAGAAGCCGATGTTCTTGTTGGGCAGCGCGCCCACCAGGGGCAGAGCCGCGCCGGCGCCGATCAGGGTGCCGATGACCATGAACACGGCCCGATAACCGTTGAGGCTGCTGCGCTCGTGGTAGTCCTTGGTCAGCTCCGGTGTAAGGGAGGAGTAGGGCACGTTGACCACCGTGAAAACGGTACTGAGGAAACAGTAGGCCGCCACGGCCCAGACGAACAGGGCGGTGGGGCTGTTCAGCTGCGGATTGGTGAACAGGATGATCATGGCGATGAACCAGACGAAGGATCCGAACAGCAGGTAGGGACGGCGGCGGCCCCAGCGGCTCCGGGTCCTGTCGGAGATGTAGCCCATCATCGGATCGGTTACCGCGTCCCAGATCTTGCCGATGCCCACGGCGATTCCCGCCATTCCGGCGGCGATTCCCACCGTGTCGGTGAAGTAGTTCAGCAGCCAGAAGGCGATCACCGTGAAGTAGAGGTTGCCCCCCAGATCTCCAACCCCGAAACCGAGCTTGACCTTTACCGGGAGTTTCTGATTCTCGTCCATCGGCCCGATCCTCCTCTGCACCCAGAATGCCTTATTCTGATCCCTCTTCAGGGTGCGGTCAAGCGAATGTTCAGGCTGCCGCTCAGCC
>CAZPQC010000042.1:0-20962 GCA_964588525.1 uncultured Spirochaetaceae bacterium | reverse complement strand
GCCGCTCAGCCTGGTGAGCCGCTCAGTCCAGCCGGATGTTCAGCTTGGTGGTGTGGTCCTTGAAGAAGCGGAAACCCCCGCCCTCGCCGATTATGCGGAACACCGCATCCGGGTCATCGATGCGGATACCGGAGAGACAGTGAACCTGAAAGCCCCGGAAGGCTTGGGCGAGCAGAGGGGTGGAAGGCCCGAGTATCGCCACCTCCCGGCAACCTGCAGCCAGTCGAAGCAGGTCGTCGATCGTGTTGTTGATGATCGAGGTGCCGGTGATGATCGCCACCTGGCTTTCGGGCAGCAGCCGCTCGCTGCTCTCGGCGGGTTCGGCCCCCGGCTTGGCCGCCTGATCCACGGCGGTTACCTCGACCGCGAGGTTGCCCAGCCGCTCCAGCACCGGGAGGAAGCAGCCGACCATACAGATGCGATCCCCCTCCCGGATGTCCAGGTGATCGAGAATATCCCCGCCGCATGCCCGCGGATCGGCGAACGAATCGGCGATCACGGCATTGGAGGCGGCCATACCCAGGGCCGAGCTTACCAGGTCCTCCCCACCGAGGTGCTCGATCAACGCTCCCGAGTCTCTCCCAGCCAGATGCCCCTGACCGCTCAGGCCGGCTCCGCAAGGTCGTCCGGAGCGCTCGGCGGGAAAGGTAAACGCCACCCCGGTGCTGCCGCTTTCCAATTGAACGGCACAGTAAATCAGCCCGATCTGGGCCCGCCTCACCCGATTGCCCGCCGCTTGCTCCATGATCCGACCGCGGATTGCTTCTGCAACAGTCATCCGGCGGATCTCCTGTTCCTGGTGATTTCACTCAGCCGATCGCTCAGAGGACGGATCGTGGGAAACATCGAACGATAGACCTCCGTGTACATTCTCTCATAGATCTCACGGTTCTTCGAATCCGGCACCCAGCGCCTGCCCTGTGCCGACATGGCCGTCGCCGCCTTTCTGCAGTCCGGGAACCAGCCCGCAGCCGTAGCTGCCAGCATGCCGGCGCCCAGCGCCGTAGCCTCCGGGCTGGCCAGCGTCGCCACGGGCCGCCCGCAGATATCCGCGAATATCTGACACCACAGAGCGTTGCGGCTGCCGCCGCCGACGGCCCGGTATTCCTCGAAGTCCCGTACCCCGCTGAAGTACACCTGCTCCACTGCGAGTCGCTGCTCGAAGGCAATCCCTTCCAGGATGGCTCTGTAGAAATGCTCCGGGCCGTGCGACCCGTTCCAGCCGATTATCGAACCCGAGGCATCGGGATCCCAGAAGGGATTCATCGCGCTGAGCCAGTAGGGAACGAGGAGCAAACCCTCCGACCCGGCGGGAACCCCGTTGGCGCGCTGTTCCAGCAGCTGTTCGACGCTGGAGCCCGACCCGGGCTTGTTCGACTCCGAAGCGAACTTTTCGACAAACCAGGCCACGGTAAAGACACCTCCCTTGATTACGGTCTCCAGATAGTAAGACTCGGGAAGAGGCGCATAGAGGGTGCGATAGGCGCGATCCGTCCGGTAGGAGTCGCTGTAGAATCCTCCGATCACCCCCGTACCCAATATGAGATAGGCGAGTTCGGGTCCGGTAACATCCGCGCCAAGCCCCGCACACTGCCCGTCTCCGGCACCCGCGACCACCGGCAGGCCCTCGGGAAGCCCTGTCCGGGACGCCGCGGAGGAGGTAACCGAGCCGATGATCTCCCCAGGTCGCGCCAGCTCGGGGAACTGATCCTGCCGGAAACCGAACTGTTCGATAAGCTCTACCGCCCACCCGTCCGAGCGCATGTCTACCAGTCCCACAGGATCGGCACAGGCCAGGCTGGTGCGGTACTTTCCCGTAAGTCTATGCACGAGGAAGGCGTGGGCTTCGAGAAATTTTCCGCACCTGCCAAAGATTTCCGGCTCAGACTGCGCGATCCACAGGAGCTTGGGCAGAGAAGGTACCTTGGAGAGGGGCTTTCCCGTAATCCTGTGCAGTTGCTCCGGCTCGACGGTTCGTGCAATGAACTCCAGCTGACTTCGGCAGCGCTCGTCCAACCAAAGAATCGCCGGCCTCAAAGGGAATCCTTTCCGGTCCACCGCCACGATCGTCTCCCGCTGATTGCTGATGCACAGTGCCTCGACGCGGGAGGGGGAAATTTTTCGGAACAGCTCGTCCAGGGCGCTGCACAGACTCGACCACCAGAGCTCGGCGTCCTGCTCGTACCAACCGGGCCTGGGATTGCGGGTCGGATGCGCTGAGCGCCCCTCGGCCGCCGCTCTGCCGGATCGGTCCCAAGCGATGGCCTTGCAGGAGGTTGTGCTGCTGTCCACGCCGATTACGTATCTTCTTGCCACGATGCGCCTCGGGGGGCTATTGTACTACAGTTCGAATGAGGAAAAAAGGACCGCCAAAATCTCCCTTCACGGGTGTTTTTCGTCTGCGCAACACGATCCAGGAATACGCCTGGGGATCCCGAAGCGCCATCCCCGAGCTCCTGGGCCGGTCCTCCCCTGCGGACAGACCCCAGGCCGAGCTGTGGATGGGGGCGCACCCCAAGGCTCCCTCGCGGGTGCTTCTCGAGGATGGGGGTGAGCTCTCCCTTGCCGAGCTGATCGCCCGGGATCCCCCCGGGATCCTGGGGCCCGCCGTGGCTGCGAAATTTTCCGGACGTCTTCCCTTTCTTTTCAAGGTGCTGGCCGCAGCCCAGCCTCTGTCGATCCAGGCCCATCCCAACCTCGAACAGGCCCGAGCAGGCTTCCGCAGGGAGAACGAGGGGGGGATCCCCCCGGATGCTTTCCGGCGAAACTACCGTGACGAAAACCACAAGCCGGAGGTGATCTCCGCTCTTACCCCCTTCTGGGCCTTTAACGGCTTTCGGCCGATCCCGGAGATGCTCGATCTTCTGCGTTCGGTCGGATTCTCCAGTATCGGGAAACAGATCACCGCCTTCGGCGAGCATCCGAACGGTGGCGGGCTGAAAACGTTCTTCGCCTCGCTCATGAACCTTGATGCGGAGACCCGGGAAGGGGCGATCCAAGAGGCTCTGGCCTGGGCCGAGCGCCAGCAGGGCGGGCAGAGCCAGCCGGTGGACGGCGGCGCGATCGCCCGGACGGCCGTACCATGCTGGCTCCTGCGCCTGGCCGAGCTGTATCCCGGGGACATCGGGGTGCTCTCGCCGCTGCTGCTCAACCTCCTCCTCCTGCAGCCGGGAGACACGATGTTCCTCCAGGCGGGGGTGCTTCACGCCTACCTCGAGGGTACGGGAATCGAGCTGATGGCCAACTCGGACAACGTGATCCGCGGGGGACTGACCCCGAAGCACGTGGACGTGGATGAGCTGCTGTCCATCCTGCGTTTCGAGGGCCGTGCCGTTCGGCTGGCCGAATCCTCCGAAACCGTCCCCGGACAGCGGGTTTTCCACACGCCCGCGGAGGAATTCCGCCTGGCCGAAATTCACGTGTACCCGAACCAGCCCTACCGGAGCCCCGGCAGCGGCACCATCGAGCTGATGATCATTGTCGAGGGGGAAGGGCGGATCGAGACAACTGCTTCGCTGGCCCTCGGCAAGGGGGATTCCCTGTTGGTTCCCGCGTCGACGGGTCCCTACACGATGCACGGGTCGCTGCACCTCTACAAAGCCTGCGTCCCTCTTTAGCTCCGCCGGGCCGGGGGAGCGGCTCAGCCGGTTGGCGGCCGCGATCACTGCCCGGAATTACTGCCGGTGATCGCTGGCCGGCGTTGCGCACGCAGTCCCCGGCGCCGATCCCACAAGAAAGGCGAAATCGTGTATAATAGCCTTGTGAAACGGGTTCGCGACTGGGCCGAACAGATCAGGAAATCCACGGAGAAGGCCTTCTACGGCAAGGAAGAGGCCGTGGAAAAGCTGCTCATCGCCCTCCTGTGCCGGGGCCATGTACTGATCGAGGACGTTCCCGGGGTGGGCAAGACCATCGCGGCCAGGGCGCTGGGCCAGAGCCTCGGGGGCACCTTCAAACGCATCCAGTGCACCCCGGATCTGCTGCCCGCCGACGTTCTGGGGGTCTCCGTGTACAATCCCAAGAGCGGGGATTTTACCTTCCGGGAGGGACCGATCTTGAGCAATATCCTGCTGGTGGATGAGATCAACCGGGCGACCCCCCGAACCCAGTCCGCTCTTCTCGAAGCCATGGCGGAGAATCAGATCAGCGTGGATGGAAGGCGCATCCTCCTGCCGGAACCGTTCTTCCTCATGGCAACGGAGAACCCCGTGGAGTTCGAAGGAACCTTTCCCCTGCCGGAAGCGCAGAAGGACAGATTCTTCCTCTCCCTCAAGATCGGCTACCCGGACCGCGCCTCGGAGGAGGAGATCCTGGAAAGCCAGAGACGAACCACCCATCCGGTCTCGGACGTGGAAGCGGTCACGGAACTGCCAACCGTGCTGGAGATGCAACAGCGGGTGGTGGAGGTGCATGTCAGTCCGGCACTGCGCAGCTATATCCTGGATATCACGGAGCAGACCCGCAATGAACCGCGCCTGCGGTTGGGGGTGTCCCCCAGGGGTTCCCTGGCGTTGTACAAGGGGTCCCAGGCTATGGCGGCCATTCGCGGCCGGGATTACATTATCCCTGAGGACGTCAAGGAGCTGTTCATCCCGGTCTGCGCCAAGCGGGTGATCGTACGCTCGGAGCATTTGGTAAAGGGAATCACCGCGGAGGAGCTTCTCTCCCAGGCGATCGATCGTGTGGAGGTTCCGGTCCTCAAAGGCGTCTGAGTGAAGGCAATCCATCTGCTTCTGCTCGTCCTTCTCCTCGTTCTGGTGCTCTTCTTCCCCCTGCGGATCCTGCAGTTCGTGGTGCTTCTGTACATCGGGGTCATCGGGCTTTCCTATCTGTACTCCCGCATCATCCCCCGCTACGTGACGGTGCGCAGAGAAAACAAGGTTCTCAGGACACACCGATTCGAGCCCCTGGAGATCGCCCTCATCGTGGAAAACCGCAGCTTTCTGCCGGCGGCCTACCTCAATGTGGTCGACGAACAGAACACCTTCTTCGCCTCCGAACCGGGAAACTTCCTCATCAAACTGAGACCCGGTGAACGGAAGATCCTGAGTTATTCGCTCGAGAGCCAGAACCGGGGGCAGTACACGGTGGGACCGGCCGTGATCCAGGGCAGCGATCCGCTGGGTTTCTTCCCCTTCCGGGCGAGGTCCGCGGAGAGCCAGACCCTGATCGTGTATCCGGAGGTGCTGCCCCTGTCCCTGCTCAGTTCCGAAGGCCTGCCGGCGGGCACCATCCGGGTGGAAAACCCGGTGTATGAGGACGTGACCCGCTACCGAACACTACGGGAGTACCTGCCCGGGGACAGCCTGCGACGGGTGAACTGGAAGGCTTCGGCCAAAACAGGGCAGCTGTTCGTGATGGACTATCTGCCCCTGCTCCACGCCCCGGTCCTGATTCTTCTCAACCTGAACAGCCAGGACTACCCGATGCGCTTCCGCTACCACCGCATCGAGCGGGCGGCCACCCTGGCGGCTTCCCTGGTCGTGCATTTCCTCTCTCTGCGCCAGGAGATCGGTTTGATCGCTTCGGCGCGGCTTGAAGGGGGGGAGGCGGTTCCGGTGGCCGAGATCCGGGGTACCCACGGGCACGCCACCATCCTGCTGGAGATGCTGGGGAAGATGGAGCCGGCCCAGGGCGGGCCGGATTTCAGCGAGCTTCCGTTCACCTCCGGCATAGAGCTGCCGGTACGAACGCGGGTGGAGGTTATCACCCCCGTGCTCGGACAGCTCGATATCAGCCGGCTGAGACAGCTCAGGGGAAAGGGCTGCACCGTGGAGCTGTTTATTCTGGGCGAACAGCTTGAGGCAGCCAGAGAGCTCTGCGGACGGGAATTTTCGGTCTTCTCCGTACAGGATTTCGGGAGTGATCTCATCTATCGGTAAGCGTTACCTGCGGCTGCTTCGCTCGCTGGTGCATCCGCTGCTCTCGATCTTCCTGCCGCTGCTGTTCCTGCTGAGCGCGGACCAGCTTCTGCGGGTGCTGTTCCCAGGCGTTTTCTGGTTTCCCCGGCAGCTGGCGCCCCTGCTGCTGGCCGCCGGCATCGAAGAGGCGGTGATGGGCAACCTGCTGTTCAAGGAACGAGCAGCCTTTCTGGCCCGAATCCGCGAGCTGGTGGTGCTGCTGGCCCTGGCCTTCGGATACCTGTTCATCCTCTTGGGGGTGCGATCGGGGCGGGCTCTTCATCTCTCCCCGGTATTGATCTACCCCCTTACCGCGACCCTGCTGCAGTGGCTGTTCTCCCACGGCATCCACTGCGGCTTGAGGGAGCGGGAACTGCTGCTCGGCTCGTTGACGGGAAAAAGAGGGGCGGCTCTTCGCCACTGCCTGAGAGACTCCTCCTACCAGGCCGGGCTCACCGTTCGCGTGCTGCGAAACATCAAGGCGGGGGCAATCGTCTTTCAGATTCAGATCGTTGCTCTGCTGATCGCCGCAGCGGTGCTGAAGCGCCAGCCCGCGTTCGGCGGCCAGCTGGTGATATCCCTTCATACCATAGTGGGGCTGCTGGGGATAGGACTTCTCCACGGTTTCGAAGAGCAGCAGCTGCTGCTGGGAAGCGGCATTCCCCTCCCCCTCGCTCTGGAAAGGAGACGGGTGCTGTTCTGCCTTTCGATCCTGGCGATCACCGCCGCTGCGGTCATCCTGGCGGCCCGGAACGCCTCCCTGCTGCCCCTCTCCGCTCTGATCGCCCTGCTCAGGAAGCTGGCCTCTCTGTTTCGCTTTCCCGCCGGTCCCGGATGGGCCGAGGCCCTGCAAAATACCCTGATCGAACGACAGCGCTACTACCAGGCCATGCCCCTTGCTCAGCCGGCGCCGGTTGTAAGTCCTCTGGCTCTGCTCATGGTGGAGTTCTTGCGAAGGCTGTTCACCACGCTTCTGGGTACCGGCCTGTTTCTCTTCCTCGTTTTTCCCCTGCTGTCCCAGGACTTCATCGACCGGCTGCGGGAGTTGAGGCCGTTTGCGTCTCTGTGGAGGCGATTGCGGGTCTTCCTCGGATTTACCGTCCGATTCTGGCTGCGCTTCCTCCGCTGGCTGCGGCTGTCCCGCCGGCGGGCTTTCCTGACCGTGAAAGATGAGCGGGAAGCCGCTTCGGGCCCGAAGCACGGCAGGATCAAAAGCCGGCGGCTTTCAGTACGCAAGAGGGTGCAGATGAGCCGGGTCCAGCGCGCGTTCCTGGTCCTGACGAAGTGGGGTGAGCGGCTGGGCGTTCCCTACGTTTTTTTCCTCACACCCCTGGAATACTCCGATCAGCTGAGCGCCGCGGTTCCCGCCGGGTCCGGACAGCTGACCTACGTGGTGGAGGTGTTCGAAGAGGTGATGTTTTCGACCCATCTGGTGGCCGGGGGAAGGATTGCCCGCTATCTTCGCACTATCCGCAGCTTGAGCCGCCTGGCTCCGGAAGGGACAGGAGAGGCGGGGAGGAGCTCCCCCTGAACTCCTCAGCCGGCGGCTACAGTACCCTGGTGCCGGGGTCCACCACCGCATCGGGGCGCACCAGCACCACGTCCCCCTCTTCGGGGACCGCACCCAGGATCAGGACCTGGGAGGAAAAACCGGCGATCTTTCTGGGAGGGAAGTTGGTCACGGCCAGAACCTGGCTGCCGACCAGCTCATCGGGCCCGTAGCGCCGGGTGATCTGGGCACTTGAGGTCAGGACTCCCAACTGTCCGAAATCGATCCACATCTTGATAGCCGGCTTGCGGGCTTGGGCAAAGGCCTCGGTCTTGATCACCTTGCCGGTGCGAATCTCGATTTTAGCAAAATCATCGTAGGTTGCCATGGCTGTCCTTCCGTGGTTGTATGCTTGGCAGGCGCTCGCCTCTCCCGTCGTACGTGCGCCCGGTCAGGCGATGCCAGCGCCCAACCAGGGCGGCCTTTTCCTCGCTTCCCTGGGGGTGATAGCTCGACACCAGAATCAGACGGGTTCGATGGCGCCTGCACAGCCCGGCCAGACGCTCCAGGTAGCTCTCCCCGTCCTCCCCGTCCAGCAGGGGCAGGTGCCCGAAGTAGACGGTACCGCTCTCGCCGCAGAGCGAAAAAACCTCCTCCAGGTCGTACATCTCCGGGTTTCCCAGGTTCAGAGTGGAGATCTCCTCCATCTGACAGAGCATCTCCAGGAATCCGGGGTGATATCCGCAGTAATGCATGAACAGACGCCCGAAGGGTTTGGCCGCCCGCCGGATGAAGGGCAGGCAAAACGTGCGGATCATGTCGGCGGAGATCAGGGTGGCGCTGTCCTCTGAGATGCGGGCTCCGGTGTCGGGGAACCAGATCCCGATCGGCATGCCGTGTCCGTGCACCATCGAAGCGCTCCGTTCCCCGAGCAGGTCCTTGAAGAACCTGGTGGCTGTCAGGAACAGCCGGAGACTGCGTTCCTGGATCGCCAGGACCTGCTCCGCACGGTCGCTGAGCAGGTAGAGCAGATCCGTGCCCACGATCAGGTGGGAGAGGTCGAAGATCCCCTGGGTGTCCGGGACGTAGGGGTACACTTCCGCCGGGATGAGGCCGGCCTCCCGGCGCCGCTCGAACAGTTGGTAAAACTGCCGGGAGAAGCGCATCTCGTTTTTCAGCAGATCCTCCGGGTCCCGGGGTATCTCGAGCTTCGCGTACTGCTCCGGACCGAGGTGCTCAGCCAGCCAGGGGTGAAGCTCCGGCTGCACCTCGATCCGCAGTCCCAGACCGCTGGGAAGCAGGGTGGTACCAAGGTCGGAGCGCAGCGTGGGGATGCCGTCGTCGATCAGCTCGAGATGCGGTTCAATCTCCAGAAGACGCTCTTCCAGGTGTTTTTCCGCATCCCGATGCTGCTCTACCAGATCGTGTCGCAGGTAGGGCTTGCCCTTCGCGAGATGAGGCTCGGTGAACAGGATGGGACAGGGTCCCTCCTCCTTCCAGAACTCCTCGAAGAAGCGGAACTTCTCGCGGACGGCTTCGTTCATGTCTCAACCGAGCCGGACCTTGACCACCACCTTGCGAACCCGCTCCGGAGCGTCCCAGGCGCAGTTGGGCTTGTGGGCGTCCTCCGGGTAGAACACGGCGAAACTGCCCGGGGTCAGCTGCAATCGCGCCCGCGCCTCCCCGGAGAGGAACACGATATCCTTCTCATCCGAATAATCGCCTGTCGCCGCCAGCTCCTCCGTTGGAACCCAGAAGATGGTCTCCCGCCCGGCCAGGATGAACTGAACATCGATGTACCTGCGATGGGCCTCGAAGCTCCGCACTGTCTCCGGCTCGCTGTTGTAGGTCATGAGCAGGGCGTAAATCTCATCACCGTCGATCGCTTGTCTTCCATCCGCCATGCCGGTGAAATCCGTTTTGCTCAGGTAGTCCAACGCCCTGCCGATACCGGGATGCATCCCCCCGTATCTTTGGCGGTTAGTGAGAATGTCCAGAATCACGTTTCACCTCCTTGATCTAAAGAGTATATCCTTACAGCTTTTCCCATGATGCTTTGCCCCGGCGAACGGTCCGTCAAATCCCGGAACTGCTCGCAGAGCTCCATCGTCCTTGTAATCAGCTGCTCCGCCACTTTTTCGTGGACCTGGTCGAAGGGCAGGATCGGTTCCCGTACACGGGAGGTGGCGTAGATCCCCTGTTTGTACAGGAGTCTCTTGAAAAAATGCACAGAAATGTCCAGGTGCTGATTTGCAAAGGCCAGCACGGGGAGCAGCCGCTCGAACAGGGCGCTGGCCTCCTGTCTCCGCCCCGCCTGATACAGGTCGTAGATGCGGGTGTACAGCTCGTGCATTCCCGTAGGCATGAAGGCGTGGACACCCCGATCCAGGGCTTCGATGATCTGCATCACCGCCCAGCCACCCGAAACGTGCAGTCGTCCCTCGGTTATCGCCAGCACCTCGGAGTACTTCACCCCCGCCGGCACCACCTCCACCTTGAGGCAGCGGAAGCTCTCCACCTGATCGAACAGGCGGGCGATCAGGGAAATCGGAAGACCGTATCCCTGGAAATCCCAGTCCTGCAGCATCAGGAAACCGGGTCCCAGGGCGTCCAGAACGCGAACGTCCCTTTCATACTGGACCTCGTCCTGGAAAGGGATGCTGGCCAGGATACCGTCGCAACCCTGCTCGATCAGGGTGGCGGCGATGCTTTTCCGCTCCTCCGCCGTGGCGGCGGAGGCGCCTCCGATCACCGGTACCCGATGGCCGTTTTCCTCCAGCACCGCCTCTACGATCCGCCGCCGCTCCTCCAGGGAGAGCTTGTCCACCTCGCCGGCCATGGCCGGCACTAGAAAGCCCGCCACTCCGGCCTCCAGGGCATAGCGGACATTCTTCCGCAGGGAGAGCAGATCCACCGCATCATCATCGTTGAATGGGGTGTTCAGCACCGTGATGATTCCGCGTAGTTCCAGCAGCTCTTTGTTCATCATGCCCGGCCGTCCTTATCATATCACCCGGCAGCGATTATACAAGCTTAGCCGCACGTGCAATTGACCCGCAGGAGCGCTTGGCCGTACCATGATTGAACCATGAAAGCCGCGGTGCTCGTCGCTCCCGGTCAATTCGAAATCCGGGAAATCCCGAAACCCCAAATAAAGCCGGAGGAGATCCTGATCCGAGTCAGGGCCTGCGGGATCTGCGGTACGGATCTGCGCATCTATCGCCACGGCCACCGGAAGATCGAGCTGCCCGCGGTCATCGGGCACGAGATCGTGGGGAAGGTCGAAGAGGTTGGAGCCGGCATCCACGCAGAGGAGGTGGACTACGGGCCGGGAACAATGGTGATGGTCACTCCCGGCATTCCCTGCGGCCGCTGCAGCAACTGCCTGCGCGGCTTGTTCTGTACGAACAAGACCTCGATCGCCTATCACTACCCCGGCGGATTCGCCGAGTACCTGCGGGTGCCGGCGCGGGGAGTGAGAAGCATCGTCTTCCCCCTGCCCGATCCCCTGCCGCCGGGTCAGGAGCCGGCCGACTACACGATCGCCGAACCACTGGCCTGCGCCCTGAACGGACTCAAGCGGCTGGGTGCGGTTCCCCTGGGGGGCAGGGGACTGGTGGTCGGCGCCGGTGCCATCGGCGTGCTCCTGGCCAAGCTGCTTCTCCGCAGCGGGCTGCAGGAGGTTGCCGTGGCCGATATCCGCGCCGAAAAACTCACCCGGGCAAAGCGGCTCCTCCCCCCCGAAATCATCCCGATCAACAATGCGGAGGAGGATCTGGCCGAGCGAAGCGGGGAGATCACGGATAAGCAGGGTTTCGACGCGGTGGTCGTGGCCTGCTCCTCCCCGGAAATCCAGGAGCTGTCCCTGGAGCTGATCGGCCTGTACGGAAAAATCCTCTACTTCGCCGGCCTTCCCCCCGACCAACCCCGGATCCGCTTCGACAGCAACCTGCTGCACTACAAGCTGGCCTCTGTGCACGGAACCTACGGCTCGACCCTCTACCAGAACCGCCTGGCCATGCGGATGATCGCTTCGGGTTTTACGAGGGGTATATGCGACGCCCGCTACCCCCTGGAGCGTATATCCGAAGCCTTCAAAAACGCCTCCGAGGGAGGGGCGCTGAAGGCCGTGATCGAACCGTAAGGTTCCGTTATGGCGGCGAGGAAGTGAAGATGGCGGCGTTCCTTGGAATCGATCTGGGCACTACGGGGATTCGGGCTACCCTGCTCGGCCAGGCCGGGCAGATCCTGGCCCGCTGCAGTCGAGGGTACGGCGGGCCGTCCCGGCAGATCGATGCGGCGCGGGGGGAGGCGGAGGTCTCGATCTTTCTGACCGCCCTGAAACGGATCGTCGCAGACGCCTTGGAGGCCGCGGGTATCGGCTCTTCGGCGGTGCAGGCAATCGCCGTCAGCGCCATGGCCCCTGACGCGGTCGCCGTGGATGCCCGTGCCCGGGCCTTGATGCCCTGCATCCTCTGGATGGACCGCCGGGCCGTTTCCGAGGCCGAGGAGGTTCGCCGCAGGATCGGTGAGCAGCGCATCTTCCGGCTCAGCGGGAATCCCGTGGATCCCTACTACGGGCTGATCAAGACACTGTGGATCAAGAACAACCTCCCCGACATCTACGGCAAGGCGGAGAAAATACTCAGCCTGAAGGATTGTCTGGTGGGCCGGCTGACAGGCAGGCTGGTCACCGATGTGAGCCACGCCGGGCTGTTCGGAATCGCCTATGACATCCGGCGCAACTGCTGGGATAGTGAGATTCTCGACGAACTGGAACTGGATTCGGCAAAGCTCCCCGACCCGCTAGCCAGTGACGAGATTGCCGGCTGCCTGACAAGCGAAGGGGCGTCCCGGCTGGGGCTGAACCGGGGAACGCCCGTAGCCGTCGGTACGATCGATTCGGCCGCAGGATATCTGGCCTGCGGTTGCCTGGAGGCCGGACAGAGCGCCATGACCCTGGGCAGCTCCAGCTGCTGGGGCATCTACACGGAGGCTGACCTGTGGCCCAGGGGCATGAACGTCACCAAGGCGCCTTGGAATCCGAACGGCTACCTGATCAACGCCAGCCTGGCGGCCGGCGGCATGGTGCTGGACTGGCTGCGGAAGCTGTTCTTCTCCGCCGGGGGAATAGCGGGGGGAATCGACGGGCAAAACACCGGGGGAACCGTTCAGCACCAGGCGCTGGAGGAACGGGCCGCCCGGGTGCCGATAGGCTGCGGCGGGCTCCTCACCCTTCCCCACTTCCTGGGGGAGCGGGCACCCCTCTGGGATCCCCACGCCCGGGGGGTGCTCTTCGGCCTTCACCCCGGTCACGGCCGGGCGGAGATGTACCGATCGGCGATGGAGGGGATCGCCCTGAGCCTGTACAGAAACAAGCTGCTGCTCGAGGAAGCGGGAGTGACCGTGGATCGTCGCATCCCGGTGACCGGTGGAGCGGCGCGCAGCCCGCTCTTTCGGCGCATACTGGCCGATGCCCTGGATTCCGCGGTGGAATATATCGGCGAGGAGCGGGGCAGCGACTACGGCGCCGCCTGGCTGGCCGGTAAGGCGGTTGGTGCATTTGCTTGTTTCCAGACTCTGGTCGGCAGGAACCGGATCGTCGAAACCGTTGAGCCTGACGCTTCCGCCCATCCCCGGTACGCCGGAATCTATGAGCGGATCTACAGTGATCTTTATCCAAGGATAAAGGATCTGTATCCAAGATTGGCGGATTCCGCAAAGCCGGCGGGAGGATCACCGGCGGATAGCCCGGAAATCTCGAAATAGAGGAACGATATGAAAGTGCTGATAACCGACATGCACCACGGCTCGATAGAGGAGGAGACGACGGTGCTGGAACCGGCGGGTGTTACGCTGGATACCACCTTCTGTCGAAGCGAGGATGACCTGATCCGCCGCGGAAGAGGAGCCTTCGGCTTCCTCGTCTCTTACGCACAGGTATCCAGGCGGGTCATGGAGCAGCTTCCCGACCTCAAGGTCATCGTGAAATACGGTGTGGGGGTGGACAATATAGATGTAGAAGCGGCCCGGCAGCTCGGGAAAATCGTCGCCAATGTGCCGGATTACTGCGTCGAGGAAGTCGCCGCCCACACCCTGGCGCTGATCCTGGCGGGGTTGCGTATGCTCTTTCCACTGACCGAGGCAGCAAAGACAGGCCGTTGGATCGAAGATGCGTCCGCAGAGAAGCTCCGGCGTCCAACATCCTTGACCGCGGGCATCCTTGGGCTGGGGCGGATCGGTCGAAGGGTCGCCCACTGCCTGCAGCCGCTGGTAGCCAGGATCCTTTTCTACGACCCCTACGTTTCCACGGCTGGTTTGCCCCGGAGCGACTGGGAGTCGGTGGGTTCACCCGCCGAACTAATCGAACGCTGCCAGATCCTAAGCCTCCACGCTCCCCTGAACCACGAAACCCGAGATATAATCGATAAGAAAACGCTGGCGCGAGCCAGAGGGCTCGTCCTGGTCAACACCAGCCGGGCTGGCCTTGTAAACCGAGCGGCTCTGGAAACGGCTCTGGTCGAGGGACGGGTTTCCTTCTATGGAAGCGACGTTTTCTGGCAGGAGCCTCCCGATTACTCGGATCCCAGGACCGTAGAGTTCCTGCTGCGCAGAGACGTGCTCCTTACTCCACACATGGCCTGGTACAGCGAGGACAGTGAGAGGGAGATGCGCCGGAAAGCGGCAGAGGAGATCCTCCGGGTTCTGCAGGGAGGGCAGCCCCTGCACGGTCTGTAAGCCTCAAGACTCCAAGCCCGGCGGAAAGCCCACTACGGGGCGGCTGCAGTCATTCTCTCGGTATCAATCCGGTTTTGAGTCAAACTCGCGCAAGATCCCGGCCACTTCCTTCATCTGCGTATCGCTGAGGCTCTGGCTGTGCTGACGCATCCAGCGGCTTCCCCGACCGGCCAGCTCGGCTGCCGCTTTGGCGGCAGCGATGGAGTTTCCGCATAAGCGGATGATTCCATATAGAGTGTTGATCCGAGCCTGACACTCCCGTACGGTCTGCCAATCCGCCTCTCGGGCCGCCTGGTAGATGCGGAGGTAGGGTTCGATGCGGGCGTTGCCCAACCCCGTAACGATTCCATGACAACCGATCATCAGAGCCGGTCCGTCAAGGTAGTCCTCCCCCTGGATCCAGACAAACCCTTCGGGGCTTTTGCCCAGCACTCCCCGGCTGAAATCGACGAAATTTCCGGTGGAATCCTTTATTCCGGCGATGTTTTTCTCTTCGGCCAGCCCGACCACGGTTTCCAGGGCGATAGGATTGTGGGTGTTCCCCGGTATGTTGTAGAGGATCAGGGGGGCGGGCGCGGCGGCGGCGATACGACGGAAGTGCTGCAGGATATCCTCCTGCCGCATCGCCAGGTAGTATGGCGTCACCGCGACAATGTAGTCCGGCCCGGTCGCCTCCAGGGCGCGCATCTGCTCCAGCACGGCGGCGGTGGAAGGCTGGATATAGGCGGCGCAGAGGAATTGCCTGCCTTCGGTCACCCGGCGCACCACCTTGAAGATCTCCCCCTTCTCCTCCGTGCTCAGGTAAGCGCCCTCGGCCGTGGTACCGCCGACAAAAAAGCCGTGCACACCCGCCCCGGAAAGATAGGCGGCCTGTTTTTCCAGGAGATCGAAATCGATCTTCCCCTGCTCATCCATCGGTGTAACGATCGCCGGGATCACTCCTCTCAACTGCAGTTTTTCTTTGGCTGTCATGTCTTCACCTCTGTTCTATTCTCTCCTCGCAATATCCGCGCACATATCGAGCAATGCTCGGACCCGCTCATCCGGGGTGGAGGCCTGGATATCCGCCATCACCAGATCGCAGGGTCCCAGATCGTTGTAGATCTTCTCCATGTCCTTCCGGATCTCCTCCAGACCGCCCTCCTGCAGCTTGACCGGGGAGTAGAGAACCGCCCGGTAGGTGTCGGGGAAGGTCTCCCGCACCCGGCGCATGTCGCTCATCATACCCATGTCCAGGTAGCCGAGCTTGGGCAGCTCGGCGAGCACCTCGATGTAGGGGGTGAGGTTCCAGTTGCAGGTGTGCACCCCGAAGCGCTCGAAGCTCCCGGCGATCTTCAGATCAAAGGGTCGGACGAACTCGGCATAGGCTTCCGGGGAAATCATGTTCATCACGCAGTTGCTCACGCTGAACTGATCGACCGGGAAGCCCGAGGCCCGCTGCCGCTCCTGGACCTCTCGGGCCAGGGTTATCATGACCTCTGTGATCACCGTGAAAAAATGCCGCACCAGATCCGGCTTGTCGAACATGTCGAGGAAGATCTCCTGACCTCGGAGGTTGAAGGCGTTGTTCAGCACTCCCTGCCAGTTCAGGTAGCCGTGGACCACACCCCACCTCTGCTCGATGATCTCCATCTGCCGGAAGATGTCCTCCACCACGGGGCTCTGCAGCACTTTGCCGGCCTCGAGGTTTTCGATCTCCTCCGGGGAGAGCCTGCGCTTCGGGTCCAGGGCCGGCCAGCGGTCCTCCCCGTAGATCAGGGGAATGCCGAAGGCGCGGGGAACCGGATAGGCTCCGTAGATACCGGAAATCGTGGCCAGATCCTGATTGTTGCCCGGATTCCAGTAAGGCACCTTTGGAAAAGTGCGGACCAGCTCCGCCTTCATCGCTTTGAGCGTCGTGAAGCGGTACTCCGGATCCCGGTGCCACTGATCAGTGAACTTCACCTCGCAGCGCCGGGTGTACCAGGCCGGCTCGAAGCCCAAAGAAACTCGGAACCGCGCTTCGGTGCCGTCAGCCGGCTCCCGTCGGGCCGGAGCGGCTATGGGTATGTGATTGCGCAATTTCAGGATTTCCACGCTACTTCTCCACCAGACGGCCCTGCCGATAGATCCCGTAGGCATCGGCAGCCTCACGCATGGCCAGTAGATTTTCCCGCGGTGCGCCCCGGGGGACCACACAGCCGGACCCAAGGATGTAGCCGCCCCGACTCCCGGCCTGACGCATGCAGGCCACGGATTCATCGATGATCTGCTCAGGTCTTCCTTCCAGAAAGGTCATGGTGTTGACCCCGCCCATCAGTGATACCGCATCCCCCACCCGCTCCCGTACCTGAGCCGGGGTAAAGTTCCCGAGCGGATCCAGGGGTCCGATGCAGTCCAGTCCCGTGTCCACCAGATCTTCGGTGATCGGCAGGATATTACCGCAGATGTGGCAGTAGATTCTCACTTGCGGATCGTAGGCGTGCAGGGCGTCGCAGACCTCCTTCATGTGGGGAAAGACGAACTGCCGCCAGTGCTCCGGAGAAATGACGCTCATGTTTCCCACCGAATCGTTTAGTCGCAGGATCTTCAATCCCAGATCGATGTTGAACTTCCCCTTCTCCACGGCGATGGCCGCGCCCTTGTCCATGACGGCGTGGACCAGCTCCGGTTCCTCGACCAGGTCGAACATAGCCCGGTTCATCCCCCTCATGCAGACCAGAAAAGCCATGGTGGCGGAGGAGCAGTCCCCGAGCACAGCCACCTCTTCGCCCAGCTCCGCCAACACCTGCCGTTGCCGCTCGGCGCAGCCCTGCTCCAGGTAGAACTCCTTGGGCGGCACGGCGATCCTCCCGGCATCATCCAGGTCCCGGACAAAGGGCGCCTCCGCGTACCAGTAGTGGTGGTAGCCCATGAAGTAAGGGTCCTCGATGTCGAAGTGCCCCGGATCCAGCAGGTGGGTTCCCAGGCCTCCTGCCATGTCGATCTCTCCCAGCGCCTCTCCGTCAGCATCGACTTCGAATACTCGCTCCCCCTGCTCCCGGATGCGACGGGGAGGAAAGTGGAACTGGCGCACCGCATCCACCCCGCATTCCCGCCCAGCCCGGGCGATCACCCGCAGGGCGGTCAGGGGATCGCTGATCACCTCCGTCAAGGGGATGCCGATCAGACGCGCTCCCAGATCCACCCAGATCTTGGGCACAACCGGCACCCGGTCCGGCACTCTCCCATCGATGGCCGTGTACACCCTCTCCGCCGGCAACATCGAATCCACCCTGAGTCGTTTCCCGATCCCTACTGGCCGAAAAAGTTCGGCACGAACAGCACGATTTCCGGTATGTAGGTCACTAGAAAGAGCACGATGATGAGAACGATCGTCATGGGCAGGCATTCCCTGATCACATCCTTCAGGGGTGTCTTGGAAATTCCGGAAACGATGAACAGGAGCACTCCAAAAGGAGGTGTGGTCAGACCGATCATCATGTTCAGCACGATCAGCACGCCAAAGTGAACCAGATCGATTCCCAGCAGTTCGACCAGGGGCAGCACCATGGGGATGAAGACCAGGGTGATGGCCATGGTATCGATGAACATGCCCAGAAGCAAAAAGAGGATGTTGACGATCAGGAGCAGGATGTACTTATTCTCCGTGATGTTCAGCAGGAAGCTCGCGAACATATCCGGGATATGCTCAATGGCCACGATGTAGGAGAAGCTGTAGGCCGCTCCTACGATGATGGCCACGGTGCCCGTAGCCTTTACCGTGTCCACGAGGACGTCGATCAGCTGCTTGAAACCCAACACCCGGTAGACGAAAAAAGAGATCAGGAGAGCCCAGGTCCCTGCCAGCGCCCCCGCCTCGGTGGGGGTCACCACGCCCGTATAGATACCGCCCAGAAGGATCACCGGAGTGAGCAGGGCGGGAAAGGCAATAACGGTATTTCTGATAAATTGCCGCAAGGCGTAGATCTCGCCCCTCGGGTAATTGCGTCTCTTGGCCACGAAGGCCACGTAGCCCATCAGGGCTACGGCCATGATGACTCCCGGCACCATCCCCCCCATGAACAGGGCACCGATGGAGGCCCCGGAAAGCATGGAATAAAAAACCATGGGGATGCTGGGCGGAAATACCGGCCCGATCGTAGCCGAGGCTGCGGTGATGCCGCAGCTGAAACCGTCGTCATAGCCGTGCTTGCGCATGGACTCTATCTCCATGATCCCCAGCCCGGAGGCGTCCGCTATCGCCGATCCGGTCATGCCGGAAAAGATCAGGGAGGCGATGACGTTGACGTGTCCCATTCCCCCGCGCCAGCGGCCCACCAGGGTGTTGGCGAAGCGGAAGACCATCTCCGTCACCTCCCCCGTGTTCATCACCTTGGCGGCGAAGATAAAGAGGGGAACGGCAATGAGGATGAACTTGGCGTCCATGTTGGAGAGGAACTGGTTGGCCATCATGCCTACTCCGGCCGCCGGTCCTGGTGCGAAGACGAAGTAGAAGATGGCGCTCATCATCATCCCAAGAGCGATGGGGATGCGCAGTACGAAGGTCAGGACGAAACACGTAATAAAGACGATCAGCGGGATGTTCATACTAGGTTTCTCCCCGGAACAACTTGCGGATGTCGATGACCAGATCGTAGCCGAACCTTGCGATTATTAGGACCAGAAATACGAGGAAGGGCGAGAAGGCGATGTTCATCGGGATCTTCAGAACATCGGAATGCTTGAAGCTCATGAAATTCACGTATTTGTACGATGGGTAGAGGGCAATGGAGAAGGAGCTGACCACCAGCAAATTGCCGAGGATCCTCATTATCAGCTGTCCCTTCGGTTTGGTGCGCTCGTAGATGATGGTAAAGGTCACGTGGGAATAGTCCCTCTGGGCGAAGCAGGCTCCCAAGACTGTCGTCCAGATGAAGGCGATCAGCGTGAACTCCAGGGGCCAGGTCAGGGGCACAAGTACATAACGGCAGAAAACCTGGATCATAAAAACGACGAACAGGGCCGAAAAGGTAAGGGTGGGAATGTCCCTCTCTACGATGTTGAGCAGGAACGAGCCCGCCCGCTTGAAGAATTTCAGGGTCTTTGCAGCCATACTGTCTCCTTTACAGGGATAGGCCCCATCGCAGATGCGATGGGGCCTGTTCGTCATGCAGTACGATGTTTTGCGGATCCGGCGATTACGGCTTCAATGCCTGGATCTTGTCGTACAGCGTCCAATCCCAGTCTTTGGAGACGTCTTTGCTTTCGGTCTGATACGAGTTTTTGGCATATTCGGCGAACGCCTTCTTGTCCGGATCCTCGATGATGATCATGCCCTGCTGCCGGAAAAAGTCCAGGATACTCGCCTCGGTGTCCAGGTTCTGCTTGGCGCAGGCCTCTCCGGCCTTGGCGATCGCCTGCATGACCAGATCCTGGTCCCCCTTGCTGAGGGACTGCCACTTCTTCTCGTTCATGGTCGGCCACACGGTCCCTACCTGATGATCGGTGAGGACAATGTACTTGGTGACCTCGTAGAACTTGGCGTTCTTGTCCGTGGGCAGGGGGTTGTCCTGGCCTTCAATCGCCCCGGTCTTCAGTCCCATGTAGACCTCCCCGAAGCTCATGGGAGTCGGATTGCCCCCCAGGGCTTTGCCCAGGGCGATCCAGGCGGGACTGGCCGGGGTCCGCAGCTTTACGCCCTTCATGTCCTGAGGTGTATGCACCGGTCCCACCTTCTCCACCAGGTTCAGCTCCCTGGTTCCCAGGTAGAAAGCCGCCAGGGGTCGAACGCCCGTCTTCTGCGCCACCTCTTCGAAGATCTGCTTGCCGATCGCCCCGTTCAGCACCCGGTCGGCATGCTCCCAGCCGCTGAAGGTGTACACGGCACCGAGCATGGACAGATACGGTACGAACTCCGCCAGCCAGTTGTCGCTGAAATAGGCCATGTCGAGGCTGCCCTCGCGGCAGGCCGCCAGCTCACCTTCCTGGGTGAAGATCTGCCCGGAGGTATAGAGCTCCACCGTGATGCGGTTGTTGGACAGCTTCTCCAACTCGGTCTTGAAGACCCACATGGCCTTGGTGTGGGCATCCGCCGGGACGCTGATCGAAGACCAGGTGATCTTCACCGGCTTCGGGGCAGGCGCCGGGGCTGGTCCGGCGGGAGCCGGCTGTTCGCCGCCGCCGCCACCGGCAAAGGCAAAGGGTACCACCATTGCGAATGCCAGGAGCAGGATGAGGATTTTGCTTTTCATGAAAGCACCTCCTTACGAAGAATTTTTTATTGCTATACCCATTCGTTTCAGGGTTTATAGCCTAATCTTCTCGATATCTCCGCCGCCCTCTCCATGACCAACGGAGCAATCTCCTCGAGCCGAGACGAAGTCATCCTCTGAGACGGCCCGGACACGCTGATGGAGGCAACGACCTTTCCCGTATGATTTCGTACTGGAGCTCCCACGCAGCGTACCCCATCTTCATGTTCCATATCGTCGATGGCGAAGCCGCAGTCCCTGATCTTTCTCAGCTCGGCGTTCAACCGCTTCCTGTCGGTAATCGTGTTCGCCGTGAACTTTGGCAGTCCCATACTTTGAATGACCTCCTCCACGTACCGTTCATCCAGATAGGCGAGGATCGCCTTTCCCACGGCTGTACAGTGCAGGGGAGCTCGTATACCGATAACGGAATAGGTTCTCAGCCTCTTGGTGGATTCGAAACATTCTATGTAGAGGACTTCCTTTCCGTCGAGAACGGTCAGATGGACCGTTTCATCGAGCTGCTCTTGGAGGCCCCTCAGGCTCGGAATGGCTACCTTGCTGATCTCCAGGTTTGCCTGGGCCTGCTTTCCCAATTCGAAGAGCTTCAATCCCAGCGAATA
>CAZPQC010000041.1:0-27585 GCA_964588525.1 uncultured Spirochaetaceae bacterium | reverse complement strand
AGAGCCAGCGGGTGAAGTTGGCCACCGCCGCCTTTGCGGCCGAGTAGGCGCCGACTTTGGTCAGGGGAGTAATGGCACTCATCGAGGCCATGTTGAGAATCGAACCCGCGCCCTTTTCGATCATGCCCCGGCAGAAAACCTTTGTGGGCAGAAAGGTCCCCAGGAAATTGAGGTCGAAGGTGCTGCGGAACCCCTCCAGCTGCAGGTCGAGAAAGCTCGTAACCTCTGGATTATCCAGCTGCTCCGATTCGAGAAACTCGGCGGATGTGCTTCCTTTTGGATTATTTCCGCCGGCTCCATTGATCAGGATGTCCGCAGCGCCCCAGGCGGCGGCCACCCTGCTGCTCACCTCGGCCAGCTCCCCCTCCTCCAGGACGTTGCAGGCAAACGCTTTGGCCTCTCCCCCGGCCTTCTCGATCGCGGCAACCCGAGCCTGGGCGTTCTCCGGATTGATATCCAGGACCGCGACCTTCACACCGCGGGCTGCCAGAGCTTCGGCCATGCAGCCGCACAGCTCCCCCCCTCCTCCGGTGATCACCGCTACCCTGCCCTGCAGGGAAAAGATATCGCGGGCTGTTCTACTCATATCCACCTCCCCGTTACAGATACTTCGATCTACAGTTACATTGATCTACAGTTACATTGAAAGGATAAATCATGCGGGGGTCAAGAAAGCCGTCAAGAAAGCCATCTATTGACGGAATACTGCCATCTGCGGCTAAATAGGAACTCACGGAAATACTATATTCGATATTTTCTCACTTGTTCCATGCAACGATTCGCAATGTTGATATCGGAAGCTCCCGACACATAGTAGAATATGCCACCTGGAAGTGTATGTTGCTTTAGCTTCTCTTCAAATGTCTCATAGTCAACCATGATGCTTAAAGGTATTTCCCCGGATCGCTCCCTGAGCTCTGCTATCATTTCTATCGCGGGGGTATGATCCTTCTCATTCACTAATAGTAGAGCCTTTAAGCCTCTCAGCGTACACGCGGTTTCCAGCAAATACCAACCATTTGCATGAAGATGAAGAACAGCACCGTCGTAGTTGCGAATTAAACGTTCAGCTGGTTCTCTACCCCATTTTTCGAAATCTGCTACCGATGTCATATGGAAAGGATCGAGGCTTTCACATATGATTTTGCCCGGAATCCACGGCACTACCCAACTACACGTTCCACCTTCCAGTGTACCGACAATATCAAAAAAGGTGTCGTGTATTGTTATGTTTAGTTCATAGGCAAACTCAATAGCCTTCCGCACCATGTTAGGTTTTTCATACATACTGATATAGGTTTCTGTAGCTCCAATCAATTCATACACAAAATTCAGAGAATCAATGACTATGATATGACTTATCCCGTGTTTGCCTCTCGCACTATCAGTCATTATTCGTAGTTGCTTTTTGTATCTCTTGAACCAAGTGTGATTTGCACTGAAGTGAAGTCCGTCGAACTCTGACCAGTCCTTAAGTATCGGCGGGACCATAGAAGAAATCCAACCGGAACCTACATAGCCATCCTGCGTCATACTCAAGAAACGAACCTGGCCACCTAGAAGACCCCCGTATAATCCTTGATCAAACTCGCTAGGATAAGCTGCGGGAATGCTGTCATCTTCAAGAAGCGTTCGTTCCTCAAGCAACTCTTTCCAGAACTTCATCCGCTTTTCTGGATCGGGGTACTCAGTGATGAAATCTCCTTTGTACTCTTTCTGGAAATCTTTCATCGCCTTAGACGGTAGCATAAAAGCAGCGAATATCTGGTCTTGAGCTTTTCTATTTGTCAGAGTTCTCAGTCTCTCCAACACGTCCTCAGCATTTTTTTTGTATTTTATGCTTTCCAAACTTTGTATCCTTTAAATATTAAAAGAGCTCACACCTTCGGATACGATATCACCACAGGGTATAACCCCCGTCTATCGGAATTACGGTTCCTGTCAAGTAGTTTGCTGCCGTGGTTGATATCGAAAAAACAAAATCGCACAATTCTTCAAGATTTCCCAAATGTCTTTGAGGAATGAGCTCAGTTACTTTTTTAAAGAGACCAGGCTCCGTCTTGAAGAAATCCCTGTTAGGTTTTGTATCATAATAACCAGGTGCAATAGCGTTGACTGAAATATTGTAGGGAGCCCACTCGATTGCCAGCACCTTCGTCAGCATATTGATAGCTGCTTTTGAGACCTCGTACGAGCCTCCGTGAAAATACTTGTTTACAATCGTACCGGACATAGAACTGATGTTGATTATTCTTCCCCTTTTCTGCTTTATCATAATTTTCGCAGCTTCCCGGCAACATAGAAATGTTCCGTTTATGTTCGTATCAATCACAGATTTCCATTCTTCTAAAGACGTTTCCTGAGGGGATTTATTAATACGCATTGCGCCGGCATTGTTGATAAGGATATCCAATCTATCTGTCCATTTTACCGTTTGTTCTATCAAATTTTTTATATCCTCTTCTTTGCTGATATCGGCAGGAACATAAGTTATCCGCTCGTTTTGGGTAGATATCTTTTCAACAGCTTTTTTCAGTATATCTTCTCGGCGTCCACAGATTACCACGGACGCACCTTCCCGGTGGAAACGTTTAGCAAGAGAAAATCCGATTCCTGTTCCTCCACCAGTTATGAGTACAGTCATATTTTTTTCATTATCCATTTTTACCCTCGCAATATGAAACTATTTCTCTGCCAATGCGCTACGGTAGATTTCAATCGCATTGACTTCTGTAACTACTTTCGGATTTGTTACACAGTTAGAGTTTCTGCCCAATGCATCTTTTGCCAATAGAGGAAGATCTTTCAACTGGATATCGTAGGATCTCAGAACTGGAATGCTCAACTCTTTTCGCAATTTCAAGACCGCCTCAACGGATTGCTCGGGATTTTTGTTTTTTCCATCAAGCGCCTGGGCGATATCACTGAATTTGTTTGGACAAGAACTGAGGTTGAAGTTCATGACATGGGGTAGGATGATCGCATTAGCGATTCCATGCGGTATATTGAAACGTCCACCTAGAGGCAAAGATAAACCATGCACAGCTCCCAATCCGGAATTGGGAAAACCGATGCCGGCAATTAAACTCGCCATCATGATGTTTGTCCGTGCCTCTTTATTATTGCCGTCGGTATATGCCTTCACGAGATTCTTGCCTATTAGTTCGATTGCTTTCAGGTGGAGCGCGTCAGTAAGGGGACTGGCAAGGGTAGCCGTATAGCCCTCAATCGCATGGGTCAAGGCGTCCATGCCTGTTGCACCAGTTAATGCAGCTGGCAGGGATACTGTAAGAAGTGGATCGACCAACGACAAACGTGGTGCCATCATCGGATCGACTACATCAAACTTTCGATGTGTCGTCGGATCTGTGATTACTGCCCCCATAGTCGCTTCACTTCCTGTACCAGATGTTGTTGGAATAGCTATCAGGGGAGGACCGTTTCTTACAAACGGTTTCAAGCCTAGTTCGTATTCAACGATACTGCCGTCATGAGCCGACAGTATGCCCATGGCTTTGGCAGCGTCCATAGAACTACCTCCGCCAAGCGCTACAACGGCATCGATATTCTCTTTCTTTATCAGGTCCCGTCCTTCATGGACATTTTCAACGGTGGGGTTTTCTTTTACGTCGGAATAGGTAACAACTGTCAGGTCTTCATTTCTTATGCGATTTTCAATCCGGCCTGCCACGCCAATATTCTTGAGCCCCGCATCTGTTACCAAAAGTATCTTGGAGCTTCCCAAATCTTTCAACCACTTCCCTACGTCGTTGGAGCATCCCGCGCCAAACAGGAGCTTGGTTGGCACAAAGAACTTGTACTGCGCGCTTTTCATAGCTACTCCTTAAAATCAGATTAAGTTCAAATAATATCTGTATCGAGAGAATCTTTTTGGACCCTCATCGTTTGCTCAAAGTCCCAGTTCTTTGATTTTCGCGTCTGTCGGAATACCGAATTCATCCCATTTTCTTATCTCGTAGTACTCGCCGAGCATTTGATGTAACGGAGGAAGAGCCTCGGTTCCACCACCTCTTTTGTGTGTGAGCAGTCTCAAGGGAAGATCGTCATCCTTTCGCGATACACCGAGTCGCGTGTTGTACAGTCTCTTCAAATTGAATATTCTTTCGCCTGTCTGAAAGAACTCCTCGTATCCGATATTCCACCCTGTTACGCAGTTCATCAGACTGACAAGTTGATTCACATTAATCCCCGCAAAGAGAAGAAATTTGCAGCAAGTGAGAGAATCAAACATACTCATCAGATTTTGCATTCGTATGACGCTCTCAGCCTTTCCCGCTGTAGCAAATCTGTCCGTCATTTGGGGAACACCGAGATCCGGTATATGGAGTCCTTCGTCGAAATCACTCGTAAATGCCTGTAGGTGACATGCACCTCGATTCGATGTCGCGAGCTGGAGAGCAGAGCTCATTTTTGCTCTCGGATCGTGAGCCGGTGGTTCTAATCCCTTTACGTGGATCGCGAATTCCGAGGCAATGCCCCCTATTTTTTCCGCCGTTTTTCTAACACCATTTGCCAGTTCATTGCCCCAACCTTTGCGCAACGCTATTTGGTGGATCATTGCAATCACAGCATTGCCGTCTCCCCAGTTTAATTCAATGCCGCCAAGATCTTCTTTCGTGATCAATTCCCGTTCATGCGCTTCCATGGAAAAACCGATGACTCCACCGGTGGAAATCGTGTCCATACCATAGCGATTGCAAAGCTCATTTGCCTTTGCTATTGCTGTAAGGTCATCTATCAAACAATTCGACCCTATCATACCAACGGTTTCGTATTCCGGACCTCCGACTTCCTGTTCGTCATAGTCACCACCTGCGGCTTGCACAACTCTGCCGCAACGGAGGGCACAACGGCCGCAGGCATAGTTGTTTACCAGGATCGTATCGGCCATCTTTTGACCTGAGATCTTTTTTGCGCCCTCAGGCCAGCTCCCCTGAAACCAGTTCTTAATCGGTAGATTTCCGATTTGCTCGCAATACTCGACTCCACCGGTGGTCCCGAATTTTCTTATCGTTTTGGACAGATCCGCATTCATAAGAGGAGCGATCTCTTTTTGTAATGCGGCGATACCTTTTTGATCCATAACCTCAACTGTTTTGGTCCCCTTCACGATCACCGCTTTCAGGTATTTGGAACCCATAACAGCTCCCAGACCGCATCTACCGATCGCTCTTCCGTGCACGCCGCCAGTCATGATGGAAGCAAAAAGGACAAGGTTTTCACCGGCGGGACCAATTACGGCCGCCTGGCTTTTCGTCCCGTATCGCTCCTTGAAAAACCGATCTGCCGAAAAAGTATCCATTCCCCAAATTTGAGACGCATCTTCGAGGCGTACACTATCACCATCGATATAGATATAGGTGGGTGATTTTGCTTTTCCTGATACTATCAAGGCATCGTATCCACATCTCTTGAAGCACTCCCCCCAGTAGCCACCACAGTTCGCTTCTCCATAGATACCGGTAAGCGGGGATCTCGAGACGACTTCGAAACGATTGGAATTGAATATCTTTGTACCTGTCAGTGGACCAACAGCGAATATGAGCAGATTCTCAGAACCAAGCGGATCGGTTGTCTTTGAGGTACTATCGAAGAGGATCTTTGCTCCTAATCCTGAACCTCCGATGTAGGTTCGGTAAAACCCCTCATCAAAGTGCTCTACGGTTGCTTTTTTTTCCGATAGATTTACGTACAAAACATTGGAAAAAAAACCTTTTGCCATCATTCTCCCTCTACGTGTTGTTCAAGAACTCTATCGGAGTATATGTTTAGCTACCTTCTTGAATGCATTGATGATATCTTCGATATCATCATCCGTTAAACAAGATGGAATTTTGAAGAGACCGGATCTCGAAGCCAAATCGTCGCACATGGGCAGAGTACCCCGTCGGTAAGTGTATTCCAGGGCGAATTTATTGGCAGGCAGGCTCCAGGGCCAACCATTTTCATGTAGGCTTTTTTTATTGATGAGACTTTTATTATTGAAATACCAATGCAATCCCCATTCGTCCATCGTGATACAGGGTTTTGCATAACCCTTGCCTTTCATCCCCTCTGCTTTCAAAGCCTCGGTAAACTGCCGGCAGGTATTGCTGTCTTTATAGATGGTAATCAAAAAAGCTCCTGTATCCCCGCTGGGATCCGGTACTTGTCGTAGCACAATGCCGGGTATTTTTTCAATTTCCTCCCGTATTCTTCGCTTCGCTGCGCTCATAGCACTGTTGATCTGATTGAGCTTTTCAATCTGGGCAAGAGCGAGCGCACCTGTAAGCTCACTCATCCGTGCTCCACAACCCCACAGGTGATACTGCTCTTCACAACTCGTATCCATCAGAATGCCGGTGTTGTTTCTGGCGTATCCGAGATCATGAATTCCGAAACATCGATTGAACAGGTGCTTATCGTTACAGATAATCATTCCCCCTTCACCCGCCGTGATACTCTTATTTATCTGAAAGCTAAAAATGCCAATGTTACCGAATGTTCCCACAGGCTTACCGTGAAATGTTGATCCATTGCACTGCGCACAATCTTCAAGGACGTGTAATTTTTTCTCTCGAGCAATTTCCATTACCAAATCGATATTTCCGGGAACACCGCTCATATGGATGAGTATAACTGCCTTCGAGTGCGGTGTTATCTTCTTCTGCAAGTCTTCTGATGACATCGTGAAAGTTTCATCTATATCTACTAGTCGAGGAATCGCTCCAAGTCGTACAACACCGTTTAAACAGCTGGGCCACAGGTAACCGGGGATCAGTACTTCATCTCCCGGTCCCACCCCTAATGCTGCCAAAGATATATAGATGGCTTCTGTACCACTGCTGACTCCGAGCGCATACTCGACTCCATAGATCTCACGAAACTTGGCTTCCAAACGGTCACACATGTGTTGTACATCGGGCCCATAGAACCTGAATGGAGATCGCGCCTTTACCACACGGGTAACATATTCTATTTCTTTGGATCCAAAATAATGGATTCCAGGTGATTCCTCCGGAAGTGGACGTGAACGAATTGGTTTTCCCCCCTCTATTGCCAGTTTTGCATCGACTTTCTTTCTATCAATGGATCTGCTCATAACGTGTTGATCTCCTTCTGTAACTTTGTACCCCTGTCAATAGTCGTGATACCGGCATTTACGCCTCTCCGTACTGATTCCACACTGCCGCATCGGGTATAGTCTGTGAACCGTAGTGGTAGAGACACGCAATGTATCTACAACGAAGTACTGTTTTCCAATATCTCTTTTACTGTGGAACTTCAGGTGTCGGGTCATAACTAATTGTCTTATTATATAATAATAAGAATATTAATCAATACCTTTTTCCCAAATTTCCGAAAATGATGGTTTGGGTTGCTGCACCGCACAAACACTCTTTCTCCCGCTTTTTGTCTCAATACCGTGTCAATATGACCCAATAACCTGCGATGCAAGCATTGTTCAGCATCACATATGCCTAATTTAGGTCTGAAATAGGAAATCTTTCGTTTAAAAAAACAAATTTTCTGAAAAAATAAATTGCTATAATCCCAGAAACTGCTTGACATATTGTTATATTATTGTATAATAAGACAAATCTATCTGTTAAGGGATAAACATGCAAGATCTAAAAAACAAAATTGCTGTGATATCTGGAGCCGGCAGTGGATTCGGAAAAGCCACCGCAGCACTTTTCTGCGAACAAGGTGCACGAGTAGTAGGTATAGGCAGGAGCAAACACAATCTGCTGGCAGCGAAAGAAGAGATCGGAGAAATAGACTGCCTCGAGGCCGATGTTACCAAGCCGGATGACTGGCAGAGGATTTACAACCATGTGGTATCGAAGTACGGAAGAATTGATATTTTGGTCAATAACGCCGGGGGTGCGATCGAAGTTAAAGAGACAACCGAACAGAGCATCGAGACCATAGATCAAATCATCGCGTTGAATCTCAACAGTGTCGTTTATGGAAGCAGAATATTTGCAGGCCTGATGAAAAAGCAAGAAAGTGGAACGATTATCAATATTTCTTCATCTTGTGCTACAGAGGCATGGTCCAATTTCAGCGTGTATTCGGCAGCGAAAGCTGGAGTAGTAGTATTTTCAAAAGTCCTATATGTCGAATTGAGGCCGTTTAACATCCGGGTGACTCCGGTTATCCCGGGAGCAGGCAGAACAAACTTTTCCAAGAATGCCGGTATTCCTGAGCCGGAAACACCATTTTCGCTGGAACCTACAGATATGGCGGAAGTGATCCGTCATATATGCTGCATGCCACAACACATTGAAGTCGAGGAGTATCGTTTTTGGGGAACAGATCAAGAGGTAGAACCGTTATAAAAACATCTCAATTCAAATCAAGATCAATAATAGAAGCGTTTGCTTCTATATTGTAAAGAAAGGCGTTGCCTTTTACTACACGAAGATGTGACAGGAGGAAGTCATGAAGAGGGTTGTTTTATTGCTAATGACAGCGGTTATATCATTGGCAGTACTGGTGACCGGGTGCCAGAAGGGTGAAGAAAACATAGCCGCTGGCGCGGAAAGTAAAACCGTTGAGTACTGGTGTTGGTGGAATGAACAGGAAACCAGGGCGCAGGCTGTTCAGCAGTGGATCGATGATTTCAAAAAAGTCCGACCGGATATTACAGTCAATATCAACTATGTCGGTCGTGAGGTTCTTACCAAAGCAATGGCTGCCAGAAGTGGAGGCCAGGTCATAGACCTTATCGATGCTGATCATTTTGTTTTGAAAGGTGCCCTGATATTGAACGATCAAGCACTCCCGCTTGATGATGCATTGGGCACCAAAAATTGGGAAGGTGATCGAGCTTGGCGTGATGTATTCATCGATGGAACACTCGAGCAATACGCCTATAACGGAAAAACCTATCTAGTTCCGTACGTTCTTTTTACAAATGGATTCTTTTATGACAAACATCTTTGGAACGAGAACGGTTGGAAGGCACCAAAAACATGGGATGAGTTTCTTGCGCTCTGCGGCGACATCAAAAAAAGTAAAATTGCACCTATCGCACAGGATGGAGGCGTGGACTTCTACAATGATATGTGGAACTATCAGTTGATGGCTAGATTAGTCGGCCCGGGGAAAATACTCGAAGCTGCAGAAGATAAAACAGGAGCAAGTTGGAGCGCACCAGCATTTACGAAAGCCATCGAAATGGAGCGAGAGCTATTCGATAAGGGATATTTCATCGAAGGTTGTACTGGTTTCACGTGGCCAGCAGGGCAGTTGACTCTGGTCGCCCACGAATCTGCCATGGAGCTGTGCGGAAGTTGGATAGCTAATGAATTGGATCCCCAAGTCGATGCAGATTGGGAATGGGGATTTTTTCCGTTTCCCGAAGTCTCCGGTGGTGTTGGAAAATTGACCGACATGGAGTCATATCCAACCGGATGGGCGATTTTCAAAGACACAAAGGTAGCAGACGCAACAATAGAGTTCTTGAAGTTCTGTACAAGTATTGATAAGTACAAGGAATACATCGAAGCTACCACGAATCCGAGCGCTCTGAAGGAAGTAGACAGTGCCCCGCAGTTGAATGAAGCAACAGTAGCTCTAAAAAATGCGACCAAGCTGTTCTTCCCCCACGATGGGCTGCCGGACAACTATCCTGACTATCATAAGAATATCTATCTGAAAAATCATAATCTTGCATTTACAGGAGAAATTAGTCCGGAAAAATATGTTGAGGTCATGGCAAAAGAGACCGTCGATTACTGGAAGAATAAATAAACCAAAGTTATAAAAAGGCTGTAGGATTGACGATTGCTTCGTTTTTCCTACAGCCATTACTTTATTGATCAGAGATTAAAGGGATACAATAGATGAAAAGAAGGAGAAAATATACGGCGTGGCTCTTTTTGGCTCCTTCCCTACTGCTTTATTTAGCTTTTTTTGTTTATCCCACCATTGAAGCATTAAGAATCAGTTTCTATAAATGGTCGGGATTTTCCAAGGAAATGGAATTTGTAGGTTTCAACAATTTTGTCCGACTTGTACGGGACACAAGCTTTCATGCCGCGCTGAAAAATACACTAGTATTGCTAATTATCGGCGGAGTAGGAATTTTTATACTTGCTTTCCTGTTCTCATTTTTGTTGAACTCTGGAATTCGTGGGAAAAAAATATATAGAAGTATTATATTCTTCCCTTATATTATTGCACCTGTTGTCCATGCAATCTATTGGGGATTGCTTGTATTCTCACCAAGAAAGGGAATTCTCAATTCGCTATTCAAACTGCTCGGTATGGAATCCTTAGCAGAATTTGCTTTTCTAGATCATAACCACATCTTCAGCAGTGTACTATTTGTTGTCATTTGGATAAATGTGGGATTTTACCTGATTATCCTGCTTGCGGGTATTGATCGAATTCCAGATCATTTGTACGAAGCCGCCAGACTGGAGGGTGCAAATGAAGGATATATTTTTTTCAAGATCACCCTGCCTTTGGTAAGAGAAGTATTGACAATTCTGTTGGTTTTTTGGGGATTCATCGCTATACGAATGTTCGATCTACTGTATGCCTTCGGGGGTTTATTACCTCCTCGAGAAATTTGGACAAATGCAATATATCTGTACATAGTAGGTTTTGGAAAACGTGATCCGATTTTTCAGCTCGGTTATGCCACAGCAATCGGTTTTTTCACTTTGATTCTAATAGTCGTCTTTACAGTGATTATCAGAAGATTGTTGAGAAGAGAAATTTATGAGTACTGATACACAGTTAGAGTGGAGAGCGTGATGAAGTCCAATAGAACTACTTTGGGAAGAATAATTAGCCATGTATTCCTGGTACTTTGGTCGGTATCTGTGGGAATGTTGCTATATTGGACGATAATTGCATCTTTGAAAACGAACAAAAGCGTCTTCAAAGAGCTCTGGAGACTGCCGGAAGCGCTGAATTTCGGAAACTACTTGCGAGCACTGTCCGAGCTGAATTTTGCCTCATATTCACTAAATAGCCTATTAATTGTCTCGACGAGCGTAGCTATGATAATCGTTGTATCACTCCCCGCTTCGTATGCTTTGACTAGAATGAATATGAAATGGAAAAATCCATTGACGCTTTTCTATGTTGCCGGTATGGGCATACCTGTGCAGCTTCTGTTTATTCCATTGTTTAAGAGCTTATCAGCCATACATTTGGTAGATACTCCGATTGGACTCATAGTCGTATTTATCACTTTGTCGATACCATTTACAGTGTTCTTGCTTACAGGTTTTTTCGTGACCATACCATCGGAAATGGAGGAATCAGCGGCTATAGACGGTTCCGGCGAATTTAGGACTTTCTACAGAATTATGGTACCCATGGCCGGGCCTGGTATCATCACGGCGGTGATCGTGAATTTCATCCTTCTGTGGAATGAGTATGTGTTGGCTCTGATTTTCATTACGGGAAAGAAATATAGAACCCTATCTCTGGGTCTCTACAACCTTTATGCGGCACTCCAATACTCAAGCGACTGGGTGTCGATTTTTGCCGGCTCGGTATTGGTTATAATACCTACCTTGATTATTTTCATACTACTTTCTGAAAGACTGATTGCGGGAATAACTGCCGGTTCGATCAAGTAGTAGAGAATAGAGAAGATAGTCGCAACGCCCGGCCTGGCGGGCAGGCGCAGAAATCAGAATTTGAGCGAATAGGTTAGCTCGAATTGAACCGGATGCCGCCCTCGTACTCGTTGGAGTTTTCGAGTTGATCGGCCGTCAAGATGATGGCGACCGTATTCCATTAGTGCATCAGATGATATACTGTATCTTGGGTTGCGGAATCATTTCCATTTGAGAGGATCGCTTATGGTGGAGGTAAAAAAGTTTAAACAACAGACGATTGTTCAACAGGTGATGGACGAAGTAAAAAATATGATCGCCTCCGGGCAATTGAAACCCGGGGATAGAATCCCCACAGAAACTGAGCTATCACAAATGTTCGGAATAGGAAGGTCGACAGTACGTGAAGCCGTCAAGATTTTTCAGTATCTTGGAATTTTAAGGTCCTCTACCCGCAAAGGCACTTTTATCTGTGACTATTCAAACATCTCGGTTGAAGCCATTAGTTGGTCAATTCTTTTGCGCACCAACGAGGTTTTCGAGCTTGTTGAGCTACGTGAGGTCATCGAAGGACGATCAGTGATTGTGCTTGCAGAGAAAGTTCGATCGGATCCCAAGGGAACAGAGCCGGTTATCAAAGAGTTGGAAAATCAAGTAGACCGGATGTCTGAAGCGATGCAGAAGTCCTCTATAGACGATCTTTCGGATGCTGATTATGAGTTTCACAAGATAATGGTCGATTCCTGCGATAACGGTGTGTTCAGCAGCATCTACGATACATTACGAGCATTTATGCGGGAGGAGATACGGAAAACAAACCTTCTCGAGACAGCTCGATCAAGCGGATTTGCCGAGCATAACATGATTGTAGACTGTATACGAGCTGGCGACCCGAGCGGAGCAGCTAGGGCATTCCAAGTACATATCAACGGAATCAGAAATCAACTTCGTCAATCTCTCAATATAAAAAGTCCTACTGAGAAATAGTATATGGACGTTGTTCGGGAGATTGAAGATATTTCGCTACAGCCGGAATTCCAAAAACGTATTACCACTTTCCTCGAACAAATATGCTCTATCGACACCTCTACAGCGCAGGAGCTGTCTTCCCTGCGAGATAGCGAACACCGAGTCTTTCGTATTATCGAAACGCAACTCAAGTCTCTTCATTTTCAGGAATCGCAAACCGTTTTTAAGGAAATCTCACCTGTGATTTGTGATCATCCATCGTATTCTATACCGTACTATGCTTTCGGCGCCGCTGAAGAGATATATGAGGGACGCCACAATCTAATATATATGGTGAATCCAACGCTCGATCATTCAGGTCGGGGTACTGCCTTAAACGCTCATATTGATACTGTTCCACCGTATTTCTCACCTGCGCTGGATGAGGATGTTCTGTCGGGAAGAGGAAGCGCCGACGACAAGGGAAACATCGCGGTAATAATTGGCACTCTGATTATTCTCGACAAATTACTACGTCGGCGACATATCCCATTGAAAAATAGACTTACGGCGATGTTCGTGATCGATGAAGAAATGGGAGGAAATGGCTCCCTTGATCTCGCGATAGACAAACGAATCAACGAACGATACGATTCGATCCTGGTCTTGGAGTGCACCGATAACAACGTCCATCCTGCCAATCGTGGTGCTGTCTTCATCAAGTGTGAAGGAATTGCCAGTTCGATGGATAAACTATACGAGGATTATGGATCAATAGAGGAAGCTTTCGCTTTCGGTATCATAGCGCTGCTGGAAGAAGGCGAAAAACTGAAGCGTGAGAGTTCTCATCCTCTGTTTCCTCATCGCCCGGTACAGACATGCACCGGGATCTTGGGCCCATTTGGGGAGCATCCGTCGGCAATTTGCGGCCGGGTAGAGTTCATTCTCGTACCATCGGAGGAGTTACCAGCCAGAGAGATCATCGAAAAAATTATAGAGAGAGGAATCGAGAAATATACTGATATCTACGGGGACAAAACTCGAATCGTAGATCCCGATACCGGCTGCAGAAAATTGATCGATCATTACCAGATCCGGCGCAAGGAAAATACCTATGTCGTAAAGGTCATGGGGACAACCGGGCACATGGGTTCTCTTTCGGAAAATGATGCTGCGATAGCCAAATGGGCATATATAGCACGGGAGTTCATCGAAGATAGGCTTTACCACAGATCCCGCTTAAAAGTCACGATAGCCGGGAAGGAAACAACGACAAACGACAAGCTCGTATTCGAAGGGGCTCAGGGTTTCTTACCAACGCATTCGATTGAAGAGATAAAGACTCGGACCGAAAATGCCTTCCGGCGTGGGATCGAAACCTACTTGTGCAGGATCGGGGCCGACCAAGCGGATATTCGATGTGACGTTTCTTTTAATAAGCTTCACAACGACGCCTATGCAGGAAATCCAGATTCCCGCAGCGTACAGATCGCTCTTCGTGTTGCCTCCCAATATGGCCTTCGAAAACCGAATCAGCCTGTTCTGGGTTGGGATGTTTCCTGCGATGCACGACTTTTCGCAAACGAACATCCGCAACTCTCTGTAATCACTTTTGGCGCAGGTAAGCTTAAAGATGCCCACTCGGATTCCGAGCGTGTGGTTCTGTCGGATATCTTCAGAACAATATGCGCATCCTCGCTTTTTGTGTTAGCAGAAACGGGTACTATTCAATTTGAATTATGACGATGCGGATTCTGAATGGAGTGTCTGGGCACTGGATTGAAAATGTTGCTGTGCGTGACGCATGAAGGAAATTATGATACGGTCTTCGATAGATGCAAGGTCAATTGATTGGATCCAATACCTCTTCATCTATACGTACAAATGATACAATTGGAGGGAAATAGGTATGAACACGGCAAAAAAGCCTAACGGTTCCACACCGGAGAAACAACAATACAAGAGTCCCCTGCACCGGATGACCCAGACCACCCCGACCTGTCTTTGGAACGACAGCGCCTCGGTGCAGGAGCTGACCTACGCAATAGAGCACGGGGCGGTGGGGGCCACCTGCAACCCCGTGATCGTGCTCAACGTGCTGGCCAAGGAGATGGACCTGTGGCGGGAGCGCATCCACCAGCTGATCAAGGAGATGCCCACGGCCACGGAGGATGAGATCGGCTGGCGCCTGGTCGAAGAGATCTCCATCAAGGGAGCGGGATTGTTGAAACCGATCTTCGACCGTGAGAAGGGCAAGAACGGACGCCTTTCCATCCAGACCGACCCCCGCTTCTACCGCAACACCGAGGCCATGGTGGAGCAGGCAGTGCACTTCTCCCAGCTGGCTCCCAACATGATCGTGAAGATCCCGGTGACGAAAGCCGGTATCCCGGCCTTCGAGGAGGCCACCTACCGGGGGGTGAGCATCAACGCCACGGTGTGCTTCTCCACGCCCCAGTGCCTGGCCGTGGCCGAGGCTGTGGAGCGGGGTCTGAAGCGCAGAGAGAAGGAGGGCAAGGACATCGCCTCCATGGGACCGGTGTGCACCATCATGGTGGGACGGATCGACGACTGGCTCAAAGTGGTGATGAACAAGGAAGGCATCATCACCGACCCCGGGTACCTGGAGTGGGCAGGGGTGGCGATCTTCAAGCGGACCTACAAGATCTTCAAGGAGCGGGGCTACCGCCTGCGCCTGCTCTCGGCGGCTTTCCGCAACCACATGCACTGGAGCGAGTTCATCGGCGGGGACGTGGTGATCTCACCCCCGTACAAGTGGCAGTTGCGCTACAATGCCAGCGACATCGAGGTGAAGAACCGCATCGACGATCCGGTGGACCCGAAGATCGTGAGCGAGCTTTCCAAGAAGTTCGGCGAGTTCCGCCGGGCCTACGAGCCGGATGGCATGAAGGTACCGGAGTTCGACTCTTTCGGGCCCACGGTGCGCACGATCCGCCAGTTCTCCGCCGGCTGCGCCGATCTTGCCAGCCTGGTCCGGGACTTCATGATGCCCAACCCGGACCAGTAGGATCCCGGATAGACACTTGCGGGTTCCGTGAATTTTTGAACCCTGAAGGTTGTACGTTTCGTACAACTTTCAGGGTCGTATTTTTTGTTGATGCCCTGATCCCCAACCAACGGTCCGGTCCGCCCCACGGTCCAGCGCACCATGATCCTGCGCGTAAATCCTGCACGGACGAGCTTGCTCCCGGACGGCCGCAGGGTTATAATGAGAATATTCTCGGAAATAGATATTCTCGGAAATAGTTATTCTCGGAGGTGTACGGATGAAGATCGGAGTAATGAGCGCGGCCTTTCCATCCTTGAGTTTCGAGCAGGTACTGGACTTTCTGTCGTCCAACGGCTTCGGCTCGGTGGAGGTGGCCTGCTGGCCCGCCGGCAGCGGAAAAGACCGCAAGTACGGCGGCGTGGTGCACATAGACGTGAACGCCCTGAGTGCAGCCAGAGTCGATGAGATCAAGGGCTCGTGCCGGGAAAAGGGCGTAGAGCTGTCCGCCCTGGGCTACTATCCAAACGCCCTGCACGACGATCCGGAACACCGGAAGCGGGTCGTCGATCATCTGAAAGCGGTGATCCTGGGCGCGGAGAAGCTGGGCGTCGGCGTCGTGGGAACCTTCACCGGCAGGCCCGCAGCCCTGGCGGGCAGAAGCTGGCCCGATACGATCGACAGGCACTTCGAAGAGTACATGAAGGTATGGCCGGATCTGGTCAAGTTCGCCGGGGATCACAACGTGAAGATCGCCATCGAGCACTGCCCGATGCTCTGGCACGACACCTGGCCCGGCGGCGACAACCTGAGCTACTCCCCGGCCATTCTCCGCCGCACCTTCGAGGCGGTTCCCGACAAGAACTACGGGATCCTCTACGACCCCTCTCACTTCATCTGGCAGGGCATCGACTACATCCGCTTCCTCTACGACTTCAAAGAGCGCATCTTCTGCGTGCACGCCCAGGACATGGACCTGGACGAGGAAAAGATGTACCAGCACGGGATCCTGAGCGCCGGCATCGAGGTGCAGCAGCGCCGTATCCCCGGAATGGGACGGGTCGACTGGCAGGCTGTGATCCGGGCTCTGTACAACATCGGCTACGACTGGGTCATGAACATCGAGCACGAGGATTCCAACTGGGAAGGCAGTGTCCAGAAGGTTCAAGCGGGCTTCCTGCTCGCCAAGAAGCACCTGGAGCCTTTTACCGTGTGATGCGGGGGGCGGGGGCGCAGGTCAATCCCGGGGCGTCGATTCCGGGGCGTCAATCCCGGGGCGCCCGCGATCCGAACGCGGACTGCGGGGCGAGCTAGCGCTTCCGGCGGTTGCTCACGTAGACGATCAGCAGGACGAACAGGACGATCCCAAATCCCGTCCATTTGCCCGCATCCCCCCAGCCCAGGGCCACGAGCAGGTTGGTCAGGGTCTGCAGGAATATGGCGCCCAGCAGCACCCCCACGTAGTTGCCCTCCCCTCCGGTCAGGGAAACGCCGCCCACGACCACCGCTGCGATGCTGGGCATCACGTAGTTCGAGCCCATGTCTTTGAAGGCGATGCCCATGTTGCCGATCAGCACCAACCCCATCAAGCTGGCCAGGGTCCCGCTGATGATGAAGGCGGTGCAGCGCACCATCTTCACATTGACGCCGCTCAAGTAGGCGGCGGTCTGGTTCGCGCCGGAACCGAAGAGCTTCAAACCCCACTTGGTCTTGTACATGATGATCATCACGATAGGGGTGACGATCAGCAGGATGAACAGGATGTTGGGGAACATCCCCGTGGACTTGGCCGCGATGATCTGCAGCACCGGTGAGGGTCTGCCGGTGATGTTCTTGCCTGCGGTGTAGGCGTTGATGATCCCCTGGAGGATGTTGGCCATGGCCAGGGTAACCACCAGCGGGGGCAGCTTGACATAGGCGGTAAGCACCCCGTTTACCAGCCCTACGGCTATTCCCAGGCCCAGGGCGACCAGGATGGCCATCCAGAGATTGGAGTTCTGCCCGTCCATGATGGCTGCGGTGAACACCGCCGTCATGGTAGCCATGTAGCCTACCGATAGATCCAGACCGCTGCCGCCGGAGGCGATGACGACCATCTGACACAGCCCGAACAGGGCGATGAAGGAGGCCAGCTTGACGGTCAGCAGGATCTGCCCGACTGAGAAGAAGGTCTCCAGGACGATCTCACCAACCACGAACAGCAGTACGATCAGCAGGAAGGCGATGATGAGCTTCTTGTAGCGATCCACGGCGTTGTAGACCGGAGTGTCCCGGATCTTGCTCAACAAGCTCATGTCAGCTTGCTCTCCTGCCCGGTCCGTCTGCTGGACAGGGTGTAAATTTGAGAGGCGGCGATGGCGATGATGACGATCAGTCCTCCGAAAAGGGTCTGGTAGGCATTGGGGATGTTGGCGAAGAAGATGATCTTGCTCACGAAGCTGAAGATAAGGGCGCCGATCAGGGCGAAGAAGACGCTGCCCCGGCCTCCGGTCAGGGCTATGCCCCCGACAACGGCCGCGGCTATGGCCTTCAGGGTCAGGGGGTCCCCCATCCGGGCATCCCCGGAACCGTTCTGGCCGACGAAAAACAGCGCCGTCAGGAAGATGAATACCGAATTGATCATACAGGCCTTCATCTGCACCCAGGCCGTGTTGATGCCGGTTTCATAGGCACTCTGGCTGTTGCCGCCCACCGCGTAGATGTAGCGCCCGGTGCGGGTGCGGCTGACGATCCACCACACCAGGCAGCCGATGAGGATCAGGATCAACGAGGGCGGGATGATCTCCCCGAACGCTTTGAGAAATGCGGGTGCAGTCTCGATATTCCTGATCCGGTAGAAAGCCTGGAACCAATCTACGGTCTCCCCGCCGGGAGTCGGTCTCAGGAACAGAGCGATTCCCAGCCAGATGAAGGAGGTGGCGAAGGTCACGATCACCGGAGGGATCCTCAAGTACCCGATGCCGACACCATTGATCGCTCCGATGGCCATGGCCACGGCGAAAGTAACGACCAGGGCGTACAAACCGGTGATCGGCACGCCCGCCCTCATCACTGAAGTCAGCACGCAGGTCAGCAACGACAGCGCCGTTCCCACCGAAAGGTCCAACCCACCGGAGATGATCACCACCGCCTGGCCCATGGTCATCAGGATCAGGGGCATGAAAGAATCGATGTTCCGGACGATGGATCTCATGGCAAAGAAATTGCGCTGCAGCACCGCAGTCAGGACGAACATCAGGATCAGAATGAGCAGCCTGGAAAAATCGGGGTTGGAAATCAGTCTTTTCAGCACGGAGTTGTTTTTCAACACGCTTCTCCCTACCGCACGCGCATGGAGGTTGCCACGATGGCGTCGTCGTTGATCTCATCTCCCTCCAGGGAGGCGACGATCTGACCCTCGTACATGATCAGCAGCCGGTCGCAGTGCTCGATCAACTCCTCGTTGTCGCTGGCGTAGAGGACCACACTCATCTTGTTTTCCGAGACCTGCTCGGTTATATAATCGTACAGGTCACGCTTGGCACCCACGTCGACCCCCTTGGCCGGGTCGGCCAGCAGCAGCACGTTGGTGTCGAAGGCGAGCCACTTGCCCACGACCACCTTCTGCTGATTGCCCCCAGAAAGGGAGTTCACCGGCATGTCGAGATTGTGGGTCATGATGGAAAGCACGTCGACTATATCTGCGGCCTCTTTGCGGTACTTGTTCTCCGGGGTAAACAGCGGCTGCGCCTTGAGCCCCAGCTTTGGGAAGATGAGATTGGTAAACACCGAATGTCCGAGAAACAGCCCTTCCAGCTGCCTGTCGCCGGGCACCAGGAGGATGCTGTTGCGGATGGCACTCGCGGGTCTGTTGAGCTTGATCTTTTTTCCGTTCAGCTCAACCTCACCGGCTACTCCGGCGTAGTTCCCCGCCAGGGCCAGCATCAGCTCGTGCTGCCCCTGTCCGGCCAGACCGCCGATCCCCAGGATCTCACCGCGCTTGAGCTCGAAGCTCACATCCCGGATAAAGCTTCCGTAATTCAAGTTGCTCACCCGCAGAACGATCTCCTGATTTTCCCTCCTGCGGATGCGTTCCGTCTTGGCTTTCCCGGCTTCGCCGGTGATGTGGCTTACGATTGTTTCGGGATCCTTGACGTCTTTGCTGAAATCGAGATCCGCCACGTTGCGTCCATTGCGGAAGATCACCACATCGTCGCAAATCTCCATGACTTCCCAAAGACGGTGGGAGGTGAAAACAATGGCCACGCCTTTTTTCACCAATTCCCGCATGGTCTGGAACAGGCTCTTCACCTGTGCCTGTTCCAGGGCGGCGGTCGGCTCATCCAGAATCAGGAGTCGGGGATCCTCCGATATGGCTTTGGCGATTTCGACGATCTGCATCTCGCCGGGGTTGAGCTCGTGCACCATCCGGCGGACATCCAGTCCGGGGAGAAGCTGTTCCACGATTTCCCGGGACTGCTCGATGGCGGCTTTGTTGTTCAGAAACAACCCACTGGCCTGTTCTGCGCCAAGAACGATATTCTGCCAAACCGTAAGATCGGCCACCAAACTGAGGTTCTGAAACACCATGGCAATACCATCAAGCTTGGCCTCATTCGGGCTGCGGTAGCGTACGGTTTTTCCATGGTAGTGGATTTCTCCGGCATCGGCACTGTACACACCGGTGATGATCTTGGACATGGTGCTCTTGCCGGACCCGTTCGCTCCCAGCAGACCGGTGATCCGTCCCTGGCGGCAGACAAGGTTGGCGCGGTCAAGAGCTACAACGCCTCCGAAGCGTTTTTCTATTTCTCTGGCTTCCAGGACCGTCAAGTTCCCCGCCTCATTCTCCTGCTACGTAGATTGATTCTTAATTTGAACGATTGCAGCAGAGATTCAAGTATTATAACAGAATTTCCGATCGGAGGAAGGCATCGCACTGGCGAAGATTGCGTTATACCGTATAAAAATAGGGTGAGGGGATAGAGGATCCATCCCCTCGACCCTGATTCAGTTACCGATTCGCTTCAACAGCCGATCTCTATTGAAAGAGCTCTTCAACGTCTGATTCCGGCATGATTTCGCTGAGCAGGTAGTCATCCGGTTTGTCCTTCAACAATGCCCAGCCCTCGTCGAAGTTCTGGTCGGTGATGAACATCCCGACCTTGTAGTAGTAAGTCATACCGTCCAGGATGCCTGGCTTGAACTTCTTGCCGTTGTACAGCTGCAGGGCCATACGGAAAGCGGTGCCGCCGATTCCCGGAGGATTGGGCTGGGCGCAGGCCTTGAAGTCCGCGCCCTTATCGCGGAGCTTCTTCCACTCCTTGAAGAAGGCGGTGCCGGGATCCCCGAACATGACCTTGGGCAGCTTGTTGGCGTCCAGGAAGGCGGAAAGGATCCCGAAGGCCATGCCGTCCTGGCCGATGGCTGCGTCGATCTGCTGGCCGCCGCCGATGATCTGGGTGGTGACCTCTTTGGCCTTGGTCTGATCCCAGTACCCGGTGGTATCGGCGATCAGCTTGATGTCCGGGTAGTTCTTCAGAACATCGTAGGTGGCCCGAATGCGGTCGTTGTTGGCCGGGTGTCCCTCCAGACCGTAGATCTGGATTGCGTTACCCTTCTTCAGAGTGGAAGCGATAAACTCCACGTTCTTCTTCATCCAGGCGTAGTGGTCCAGGGTCACGTTGAGCACGTTTGGCGCGGTCACGGTGGCGTCGTAGGAAACCACCAGGATCCCCTCTTCCTGAGCCTCTTTGATCACGCCGTTGAGAGCGTCGGGGGAGTTGGGATTGACCAGGATGATGTCCACACCCTGGGAGATGAAATCCCTCAGGATGTTGGCCTGCTCGGTGGCATCGCCGTTGGTGACGTTGTTCACCAGCTTGTAGCTGTCGATCTTCTTGGCCCCCACGTACTCCTCACCCACTGTCTCGAGGGCGTCGATCATGATGTTCCGCCAGGATGTCCCGGAGGATCCTGTGGAAATTCCCACGACGGGCAGTCCCTTTGCTGCCGGTTTTTGTCCGCCTGCGCTCAGGGCGACAGTACCTGCCACCAGAAGCACCAGAAGGACCGTTGCGAGTTTGAAAACCTTGCTTTGCATGAAAGCACCTCCTAATTGAATTTAATATGGTGCCGACACCTCCAAGTTGTCAACACCTTTTCTCTCTCATTTCCGCCGACGGGGGTTACACGTGGCAACTCGGGTCGGTTGGAAGATCGGCGATGATCGCACCGTTGGCGTTGAGGCGCAGATCCTCGTTCAGGGTCAGTCCGACATTGGCGCCGTCGGTGACCGCTCCGCGCAGGTTGCGGACCTGCTTGGCATCCCCGATCTTTGTCGCCACCAGTCCGGCTTTGCGATACTCCTCGTACAGTTCATCGTTTTTCTCCACATCCGCAAGGATCACATTGTCGACCTTCACGGTCGAGCGTTCGAACTTCGCGTCGATCAGCACGACCTCACCATCTTTTCCGATCGAGAGCACCGAGGAGCTCGTAACGATCGCGACCGGGTGCTCGAAAGTCTTGGTGGACACCCCCTCTCCCTGTTCTCCTCTTAAGCGCTTGTCCATGATGTCCTTGTGGCAGGGTTCCATCCAGGAGGCGAACTCCCGGTTCTTGGTGACGATGGTGATCTTCTTGCCCGCGGTGCCGAGCCTCTCGGCCGCATCCACCGCTGCGTAGTAGTCTCCCCAGATCAGGACCGTGTCACCGACCTTGACCGGCTCGGGCTTGCCGCCCTTGGGCCAGTACTCGCAGTTCTTCATCTGGCAGCGCAGCACGTCCTCGAAGGTGCAGACCCGATCGGAGTCGATACCGGGGATGTCCGGCCGCACCACCCTGCTGCCGGTTGAGACCAGCACGGCGTCGAATCCCTTGAGATCCGCCGGCTTGGGCACGGTCTCGTACTTGACCTCAACACCCAGGTTGGCGATCTGGCGGCGCAGCCAGTCTGCATACCACTTCATCTTGTTCTTGCCGTGGACCGTGCAGCAGTAGAGGATCGCTCCTCCAATCTCGTTGGACTTCTCGAACACGGTGACCTTGTGTCCCCTCAAGCTGGCGATCCGGGCGGCTTCCAGACCCGCGGGCCCGCCGCCGACAACCGCCACGTTGAGTTTCTTGTCCGCCGGACCGAAGTTGATGAACCGCTCATCCCCCACCGCCGGGTTGATGGCGCAGCGCATGTGGCGCTTGATCATCAGGGATTCCTGCCAGCAGCCCACCAGGCAGGAGATGCACTTGCGGATCTCCTCCTTCTTGCCGGCCGCCGCCTTGTTGGCCCAGTAGGGATCGGCGACCATCTGGCGGGAAAGTCCCACCATATCGGTCTTGCCCTCGGCCAGGATCTTCTCGCAGTAGTCCGGATCCCGCAGGGTGTGGCTGGTGATCACCGGGATCTTCACGTGCTTCTTGATCTCCTCGGCGGTGTAGGTGTTCCAACCCTGCTGGTAGTACATCGGGTCCATGGTGGGGCCGGGCATCTCGAAGATACCGGCGCTGATATCGAGGAAGCCCACCCCATGCTCCTCGAACATTTCCGCCGCCCTGGCGCTCTCCTCCAGCCAGCGGCCGCCCTCGATCCACTCCTCTCCGGAGTAGCGGATGCCGATGGGGAAGTCCGGGCCGCACTTGAATTGTATGGCATGGACGATCTCCAGGGGGAAGCGCATGCGGCTGGCCAAGCTGCCGCCGAAACGGTCGTTGCGCTTGTTCACATACGGGCTCATGAACTGGGCGATCAGGTAGCCGTGGGCTCCGTGCAGCTCCACCGCGTCGAAGCCGGCCTGCTGCAGCCGCCAGGCGCCCTCGGCGAACTTGTCCACCAGGTCGTAGATCTCCTCCACGCTCATCTCCCGGATGGCCTTGCCCTTGGCCTCCGCGGCTGCATACACCACTTCGTGGCCGGCGGAAGCGGGGATGTCCGCCACCTGGTCCGTGGCGGAGATCAGGTCCTTGCGCGGCCAGGCGGCCTGCCGGCCCGGATGCTGGATCTGCACGGAGGACTTGGCGCCGTGGCGGTGCATGGCCTCGGCCAGCTCGGCCAGGCCGGGGATCAGGGGATCCTCATCCACACCGATACACGTGACGGTGGGCCGGCCGGTGTACCTGTCCGGGGTGGAAGCCCCGCAGATGATGAAGCCGCAGCCTCCCTTGGCGACCTGCTCGTGATAGGTGATGACTCGCTGGTTCACCGAGCCGTCGGCGTTTGCCGAGGAGATATCCGTCGGCACGTGACAGACCCGATTGGGCACCTCGAAGTTCCCGATGCGGAGGGGTGAAAACAGATGGGGATAGTGTTTGTTGCTCATATCCTACTCCTTTTTTTCTCCATATTGTATTCTCGATTCCAGAAAAATCGGACCCCGTTCCGGCTAGGTATCGATCAAGGTCCGATCAAGCTCGACGGCTGTGCCTTCCCCTGATCCGCGCTGCGCCCCGGCGTTGTCCGCCGCTTTCTGCTCCAGAAGGTACTCCACCAGTCCGTTTGCATGGGAGGAAAGAAGCTCCGCCACCCGCTCGTTGTCGCCGCTTTTCACGGCCCGGAGGATCTCCTCGTGCTCTTTGGCCAGGTCGTTGGGATCGACGATCCGCAGGAAATCCATGATGAAGCGGGTGCGCACGTCGAAGGCCAGGGTATCCCAGAGGTTGAGGAGGATCTGGTTTCCCGCGGTCTCCACGATCAAGCGGTGAAAGACCTGGTTCCGGTCCTGGTACTCAACCCAGTCGTGGCCGCGAGCAGCTTCCCGAATTTGAACACTGCAGCGCCGCAAGGGTTCCAGCAAACGCCTGAGCGCTTTCCCGGCCAGCCTGGCGGCCAGGGCTTCGAGCACCGCTTTGACCCGCAGGGCATCTACGGTTTCCGAAACCGTGACTTCCCGGACGCGTACTCCTCGATGAACCTGGTAGTCCAGGACCCGCATCGCGGCCAGCTCCCGGATAGCCTCGCGAACCGGGATGGTGCTGACATTGAGCTCCCCGGCGAGGCGGGCTTCGACGAGCTTGTCACCGGGGGCGAGCTCACCGGTTCCCAGCTTATGGAGAATGTAGTTGCGTACCTGCTGGCTGAGAGAATAGCGGCTGGCTGCGGAACCGGCGGGGGCATCCATGAGTGGTTTCCTATATTATATATAATATAGGATTCTGTCAAGTGTCGAAGGGCCGGTAGTCAAAAACACGGTGTTGAAAAAACTGGATGTTCCAAATCAGGAAACCTCATTTGACGAGGAACCGCAGTATCTCCTCCGATTTCCCCAAAATCGCGTGTCCCGTATCCGCCAAAATGCTGACCTCGGCATGGGGCAGGAGCCTTTTCAACCGTTTGCCTGTCTTTTCGCTGTCGATGAGGGCATCTTTCGTTCCTCCGAAAAAAAGTACAGGCATATTTAGATTCAGTATCTCTTCGTCGCTGAAAAGAGAAAGGGGTTCCGTTGTGTTTGGAATAAAATTCTGCATCACTATGGTTCCAAACTCCAGCACCTCGGAAGGTACTTCAGTCTTATGGTATATCATCTGATTCAGCCGCTTTATTCCCCATTTCCCCAACATCATGAGAAAAAGCGCTTTAAGAAGAAAACCGGCTTTGGGAGTTACTATTCCTCCGGTGGTCAGGAGCACGAGTTTGGACACGTTTTCCGGCCGGCGAGTCGCGAATTTCAGCGCTGCATAGCTCCCCAGTGACATTCCTACCATTGAAGCTTCAGAGATAGAGAGCTCGGAATAAATCCCGAGTATCCAGTCCGCGTAGGAGGCATCGGACACCGACAAGCGACGATCTTCACTGAGGCCCGGTTCGCCCGGAAGGTCTACCGCCAACACCCGGAAGTGCCGGGACCACAATGCCACATCTCCCATCCAGGAGGCGGAGTTGCTCGAGGTTCCGTGAAACAGCAGTAAGGGTGGATCATCCCTCGAGCCGGACTCGATAATGTGAGTTTCTATATTGTTTGCCCGGATCGAGTAAGACTCATTCTTCAGCGGCCACTGCTTCAATATCTCTCTGTAGTAAGATTGTATTTTCTTTTTTCCCTCTTCCGATTTGTAGACACTCCCTGTTTTCTTCATGGTTTGCTATGCGTTTCCTCCGACGTGCCTTTGGCAAACGCTTCGAATGCCTTGAGAATATCGCTCAAGAACCGGGGTGAGCCGTACAAAATGAAACGAGCTTTTTTTGTTTCCGGGTAATAGATAAAATCGTATCGGCTTTTTCCCCACGAAGGATCCTTGCAGTTGAATACAGCGATCAGGCTGTTGGAGATTCGCGAGGCTTCATCCTGGCTTCCTTCATGAATTTCTATCACTGCCGAGACACTGATTCGGTCATGCAATTTGGTATCGGGGCCGAAGCCGGGTTCTTCGTAACCGTTCGCCAGTTCACCGTGGGCGTATTCTCTCAAATCGTCCTGATGTATCTTCCACGCCCGGCCGATTTTTCGCGCTTTGATTTTTCCCTCTCTGATGAACCGTCTTACGGTTTTGGGATGCAGATCCAAAAAACCGGCGATCTCTTCGACTGAATACAATCTTTGTTCCATAATAGTACCTAATATACCTTATTTTACTCCATTTTAGGCCTTATTAAGGTATATTGCAAGCGGTATTTGCGGAACATTCCAAGGCTGTGGACCGAACGCGCGAAACCTTGGCGCATACTTGTGCCCAAACGGATTTATACATACCTTTGATGCAGTAGACGATCCTCAATAATACCTGTAGCGACGTAAGGAGAGATTGAACATGAAAGTACTCGCCGTTCTTGGAAGCCGCAATCAGCAGGGGAAAACCGCGGCCTTGACTCAGGCCCTTCTCGATGGGCTGGAGGAGAAGGGCGCCGATGCGGAAAAGATATTTCTGACCTCCCTCGATCTTGAGGTCTGCCGTCAATGCGAGGAGGATGGATGGGGCATTTGTCGATCAGAAGGTCGATGCATCATAGAGGACGATTTCGACAGTGTAGTGAAAAATATAGATGGCGCCGATGCGGTTATCTTTTCCACCCCCGTCTATTACGGGGACCTGAGTGAAAGCATGAGGGCTTTCACGGATCGGCTGCGGCGCTGTACTGCACCAATCATTAGCAGTACCAACAGAAACAAAAACTTCAAACCTGTCATTGGTATCTGTTATGCCGGAGGCGGCGGAGGAGGAGCCGAACCGTGTTGTGTCAGCCTGAAAAAGGTTCTTGCCCAATGCGGCTTCGAGGTCATAGACATGCTACCCGCCAGGCGGCAGAATCTCCCTATAAAACTGAAAACGCTGAAGAGCATCGGTGAATGGCTCTTGGATCACGTTGAGACAGGTGAATGGGAACGGGTTATTACACGCCCTTCAAGCGTTAAATAGACCTCCCTGGCGGACCTCGTTATATCTAGACAATCACTAAAAAAGAAGTTGAAGCGTCTTTCTCACATCCGGGGCAGAAACTGGCGCACGTAGTTCCGGCTCTGGACCAACGAAGCTTTGCGGTCCTCGAAGGACCCCTCGAAAGCCCGGTCTTCCACCTCCACACAGGCCGAGCCCTTGAAGCCGATGTCGGTCAGGGCTGAGAAGTACTTGCCCCAGTCCACCTCCCCGAGTCCGGGAAGCTTGGGAGAGTGATACTCCAGGGGTGTGGCCAGGATGCCGACCTCGGCCAGCTTGTCGGACAGGATCTTGGCGTCCTTGATGTGGGCGTGAAAAATTCGATCCTTGAACTCGTAGATCGGGCGGATGTAGTTCATCTGCATCCAGACCATGTGGGAAGGATCGTAGTTGAGCCCGAAATACTCGGAGGGGATCTTCTGGAACATGCGCCTCCAGATCGCCGGGCTGAAGGCCAGGTTTTTCCCTCCGGGCCACTCGTCGCCTGAAAAAAACATCGGGCAGTTCTCGATTCCTACCTTTACTTTCTTCTGCTCGGCATGCTTGATGATCGGCGGCCAGACCTTGTCGAAGAGCTTGAAGTTGTCCTCCAGGCTCTTGGTATGGTCCCGGCCGATGAAGGTGGTGGCGATCCCGATTCCCAGCCTGGCCGAGGCATCGATCACCTTGAGGAAGTGCTCTGCGTACACCGGCGCCTGG
>CAZPQC010000040.1:0-27744 GCA_964588525.1 uncultured Spirochaetaceae bacterium | reverse complement strand
CGTGGTCGACACCTGCACGGGGGAGCTGGGCGGTCCGGCCTACCGCAAGTTCGACGTGGAGGCCTGGATGCCCGGCAGAGGAGAGAAGGGGGACTGGGGCGAGGTCACCAGCGCTTCCAACTGCACCGACTACCAGGCCCGGCGCCTGGCCATCCGTTTCAAAGAGGAGGGGCGAAACCAGTTCGTGCACATGCTCAACGGTACGGCGGTTGCCATATCCCGGACCCTGATCTCGATTCTTGAGAACCATCAGCAGGCCGACGGCTCGGTGCGCATCCCCGAAAAACTGATACCTTATACCGGATTCGACAGGATATCGGCAAAATGAAAACGCCGATCGAAGTCCTCCGGGACTCCGGCTACAAGGTGTACCACAGCAATACCTCTGCGCTGGATCGCTACTTTCGCGTTCCTTCCGGACCTTCCTCCCACCTATTGACGGATTGTTCCCTGATCAATCTGGCCGGAACCTTCGAGGACTTGGAGTATCCCGGTCTGGTCTATGAGGAAGCGTTGGTTCGCCGGGGGAAGAAGCGCTACCTGTTTCGCTGCTACGACGAAGATGTGGTTCCTCCCCCCAGACCTTTTACCGTCCAGGAGCTTCTCTACGACCCGGACCGGGGCGTCTTTCTCGACCCCTTGGACGTATATCCGGACCTGCGCAAAGCGCAGCTGATTCGGCAGATGGGGGGTTCCTCCCTGCTGTACCTGACGGAGGCGGCCGTACTGGTCTCCAGGTATCACTTCCAGGCGGATCCGGAGTCTTTCGCCCTCGAACCTCCCTTCGCCGAACCGGATACCACCTTCCAACGGGAGCTGCTGCTGGCCGTGCTGACCGGCGCCGATCCCAGCAAGGGACTGTCTCTGCTGTACTCCAGCGGTTTCATCGAAACCTACTGGCCGGAGTTGCAGAAGATGTCCGGAATTCCCCATCACAAGGACTACCACCCCGAGGGAAACGGTTGGGAACATATCCTGGAAACCTTCAAATACAGAAAAGGAAACGATCCGGTTCTCTCCCTATCCCTGCTGCTCCACGATATCGGCAAACCCGAAGCGGCAAGCACTCCGGAACGAGCCTTCGACGGGCACGCCGAGCTGGGGGCAGAAATAGCCGCGCGATTCCTCGGTCGACTCGGATTCGACCCCTCCTGGACGCGGGATGTGACTTTCCTGGTGCGCTACCACATGATGCCGGCGGCGCTGAAGCGGCTTCCCATCTACCGCTCCGAACGGATCATGGACTCTCCCCTGTTCCCGCAGCTGCTCGAGTTGTACCGGGCGGATCTATCCGCCTCATACTGGAGCCCGGAGGGCTACTACCAGGCCTGCCAGGTATACCGCAACTACCGCAAACACAAAGCCAATCCTTACCGGCACAAAGACGGCAGGAAGCACTCCCGGCCGATGCTGCACTGAAAGTACGTTGTGACCGCGGCTGAGTTGAATCAGTTTGGGGGAGAAGAAGGCAATCTTGGATATCAACCGACAGGAAAACAGCGCTAGGCGAAACGGTCCAGTAAAAACTCCCGGAGAAGGTCGAGGGTCGGTTTCAGGACAATCGCCTCTTTCTTTTTTGCCAAGGCCTCTTTCAAGGTGGCGGGCAGCTCCGGGGCGGTTCCGGTGGCCTGCTCGACGATGTCAACGAACTTCCCCGGATGGGCCGTAGCCAGAGAGAGGATCTGTCCGGAGTAGCGGGAATCCTCGAAGTACCTGCGGGAGGCAAGAACACCCACGGCGGTGTGAGGATCGATCAGAATCCCGCTGTCCTGGTACACCTGGCGCATGGTATCACGGGTCTCCTGATCGGTGATCACGACACCCTTTATCCACCTTTGCATCTTTTTCGCGCTGCCTTCGAACACGACCACCAGACGCTCGAAGTTGCTGGGGTAGCCCACATCCATGGCGTTGGAGATGGTTTTCAGCGAGCGCCGCGGCCGGAACTCCCCGGTGACCAGGTACTCGGGAACCACGTCATTGATGTTGGTGGCGGCGATGAATCCGTCAACCCGCATTCCCCACTTCCAGGCGTACACACCAGCGGTGAGATTACCGAAATTGCCGCTGGGGACGCAGATCATCCTTTTTTCGTCGGTTCCCCGCCCCAAACGGAGACAGCCGTAGATGTAGTAGAGCGCTTGGGGCAACAACCGCCCCAGATTGATCGAATTGGCGGAGCTCAAGGACAGACTACCACGCAGCTCGGAATCCACAAAAGACTGTTTGACCAGTCGTTGGCAGTCGTCGAAACTACCCCGGATCTCCAGGGCGGTGACATTGCCGCCCACGGTGGTCAGCTGCTGTTCCTGCAGCGCGCTGACCCGGCCTGCAGGGTAGAGGATCACCACTTCGATATTCGCCTTTCCCCGAAACGCCTGCGCAACGGCGCTGCCGGTGTCTCCGGAGGTGGCAACCAGAATCACGGCCCGGCGACTCTCCCGCACAAGGAACTCCTCCATCACCGAGGCCAGAAAAGCGGCTCCGAAATCTTTGAACGCGCAGGTCGGGCCGTGGAAAAGCTCGAGCAGGGTCAGCTTCTCTTCCAACTGTCGTAACGTCGGTTCAAAGGTGAAGGCCCTTTCGCACACGCGCCGTACCGCCTCCGAGCTAAGCTCATCACCGATCAGCTGCTCAACAACATCCGCTGCAAGCTCCTGAAAACTCGTGTGCTCCGAGAATCCTGCAATCCGGGCGCTCAGGTCCGGCTGCTCGGCGGGAACGTAGAGGCCGCCGTCCGCGGGCAGCCCTGAAAACACGGCCTGCCTGAAGGTGACAGGCGTTTTTCCGGTCGCCGATCCGACCCGGGTACTGATGAACTTCATCGCTCTCCACCTGGCTCCGACCCCAAAACCACGGGTCCGGATTCATTGATCCCGGACAGGTACACGTCGCTGTCCAGACCTGCCTGAGTAAAGGCACCCTGCATGGCCGCACCGACGGCTCGGGCCGACTGCATCGATCTGCAGAGAGAAAATACCGAGGGACCGGAGCCGGAGATCGAGCAGCCCAGGGCGCCGCCCTCGAATGCCGCCTGCTTGACCTTGGCGAAACCCGGGATCAGCAATCCCCGGCGCGGTTCGGCAACGACGTCCTGCAGGGAGCGGCTCAGCAGATCCAGATCTCCGCGGAACAACGCTGCTACCAACGCGGCCAGGTTACCCCACTGCCGCACCGCGTCACTCAAGCGCAGCTCTTTTTTGAGAATGCGCCGGGCGTCCTCGGTCTTGATCTCCGTATGGGGATGCACCGTGGCGACGGCCAGGCCGGAGGGCACGGGCAGCTGTACCACATCCAGAGGATCGTAGCTGCGGATCAGCACGAACCCGCCCAGGAGCGCCGGGGCTACGTTGTCGGCATGGGCCGATCCGCAGGCCACCTCCTCGGCCTGCATGGTAAAGGGAAGCAGCTGTCTGGCGGTAAAGGGACTGCCGGCAAGCAGGTTGGCGGCATAGACCGCAGCGACCGAGCTGGCCGCGGAGCTGCCCAACCCGGAGCTCAGCGGCATCTGTTTGCGTACGGTTATCTCCAGGCCGAAGGGAAACTCGATTGCCTCGAGAAAACGCCTGGCCGCTACCGAGGCGGTATTCTTGTCCGGATCCGTGGGAAGTTGACCGTCATCCCCCTCCACGGCGAGAATGTCGACCCGTTTGTCCGTGATTCTTCTCAGAATCACGGTGTCGCCGGGGCGCTCCAGGGCAAAACCCAGCACGTCGAAACCGGAGGCCACGTTCGCTACGGTAGCCGGCGCAAACACCGCAACCGTTTCTCTGTTCGCTGCTGTCTTTTTCCGATTCATAATGGCTTTTACCATTAACGATTGGCAACCCGACCCATGATTCAACTACCCATGATTCAACCCAGAAAGGCCCGATGCACGGTTCTCAGGGCTTCCGGCTCTGCCGCTTTCTCGATGACAAAGGAGATGTTCGTTTCCGAGGAACCCTGAGCGATCGCCAGGATATTGATTTTAGCCGTTCCGAGGGCACTGAACAACTTGCCCGAGATCCCCGGAGTCCCCCTCATATTCTCGCCGATTGCCGCCAGGATGGCCAGGTCTTTTCGTAGATCGAAATTCTGAATCTGCTTGGCCCGAATCTCCGGCGCCAGCTCCGCCCGCAGGGCCTCGAGCGCCCTGTCCGCCTCCTGCTGGCGAAACACGACGCAGATGCTGTGTTCCGAGGAGGCCTGGGAGATCATGATGATATTCACCGCGGCCTTCGCCAGGGTAGCGAAGATACGCGCGGCAATCCCCGGGACACCGACCATGCCGCCACCCTCGATATTGACCAGCGCCACCGGCTCGATAGAGGCGATTCCGGCAATGGCCGCCTGTTTGCGTTCGGGGTCGGCGCAGATGCGGGTACCGGGGTTTTCCGCCCGATCCAGGTTGCGAATTTGAATCGGTACTCCCGCCTCCATGGCCGGTACCAGGGACTGGGAGTGCATCATGCGGGCTCCGAAATAGGACAGCTCCATCGCCTCCTGGTAGCTCAATTCCGGGATCACGAAGGCCTCCGCCACGTAGCTCGGATCGGCGCTCATCACCCCTTCCATCCCCGTCCACATCTCGATGAGTTCGGCTTTCAGGGCGGCTGCGATCAGGGAGGCGCTCAGATCGCCCCCGTCCGGCTGCAGGATGGTAAGCGCTCCCTGCTCGTTTTGGGCAATTCCGCCCGCGACGATCTGAATCCCCTCTGCCTTATCCAAATTGCCGACGATCGTATCGTAGCTGGCCTGATAATCCACCTGAAGCATTCCGTGGGCATTCCTCCACAGCAGGATGCACGGGTTGTCCACCGCGCGAACGGTAAATCCCTCCATGTCCAGGTAGCGGCTGATCAAAATGCAGCTGATTTGCGCTGCGAAGCTGTATACCAGATCGAGTGTCCGGGGGGAGCACTCTCGTATCAACTGGACTCCGTGAAGGATATCCTCCAGGTCATTCAGCAGAATCTGCACCGCCGTAATCACACCGGATTGCTCCCGGGGACTGAACAGTCCGCGAATGATCTCCAGAATCGGCTCCCGGATAGCCTCTATCCGCTGCAGATAGCCGCCGGAACCTTCTGCGGCCTGCTCCGCCGCCTCTGCTAAAGCATCCCGCACACCCAGCAGGGCGGACACCACCAACACCAATCGGGAGTCTGTTTCGCCTGCCTGGCTTGCCACCCGGCGCAGAGTCTTGATGGATTGTGCGTCTTTCAGGGCCGGTTCCCCGAAGCTGAGGACCCTCATTTGGCAGCAATACTACAGCCTACGCTTAGAAAAATCTATCCCACGCTGAAAAAGGTAGGCCCGGCCGGGCGAACCGAAAAAAGTCCAGACTCCCCAAAGGAAATCTGGACTTGAGAATTCTCGATTAGCTGTAGTGTTTCTACAGCTTGGGCTTAGAAGCTGCTGGGCCTCGTGATCTTGAAGTTCCCGAAACTGGCAGCCAGACTGTTGGTTCGCACGGAGATGTAGTTGCCGCCGCGGATCGGTCCGCCCAGGTTGAAGCGGTAGAAGTAGTTGGGAATCGTCGGATCCCAGATTTTCACATCTCCGGTATTGTAGTTGACCCGGACCTTTACCGGCAGGGCGTACATCGCCATTCGATCGAGATTGATGTCTGCCAGCCGATCCATGGGAAGCTCATAGGCCTTAGGTGCATGGATCATGTCCATGATCGAGTTAGTCTCACTGTAGTAGGCCTGGCCGTACACACCGGAACCACCGTAGAACTTCGGATCCAGGGTCAGCCAGAGCAGGAATGACTTGCCGTTGCCCCAGCTTTTACCTCTGGCGGCGCTGTCGATGCCGATGTGGAACCCGAAGGCGGCAAACATGTCAGCACCACCGTCGACGTACTTGACATCGAACTCGTACTGCATGATACCACTCTGGGGAAGCCGCATAAAAGCCTGAGCCATCCCCGCCTTGGTGCTCCTCTGTACCAGACGATCTCCAACCATCTTCCAATCCCCATAGGCGGCGGTCCAGCCGTCCAAGTTCTGGGAGAAGAGGAAGGCCGGGACGATTAAAAACAGTAGGCAGAGTAAAACGATTAGACGTTTCATCCCACAATTCCCCCTTAGACTATAAATTTTGTTTTCCTTGATATCGCAATCTTCGATCACAACTGGATTGAGAGGATTGCGATGTCTTCTTCCAGTCAAAATGACTGTCATCAGAATAAGGATACGACCCTTATGATAAAGGCTATCATACCGTATATCAAGCTTTTTTTTCAACTTTTGCACCGAAGCACAGTCCCAGAAAGTACGTTTCCCGGGACTCGCCTCGAGACGCCTTGGGTTTGAAAGCCCGGGCTCGGCGAAACAGAGATTTCATCCGGTGCAGCAGCTGTCCTTCTTCGCCTCCCTGAAATACCTTTACTACCAGATGCCCCCCCGGATTGAGCGAGTTAACAGCAATCTCCAGGGCTCGTTCAGCGAGTTCCAGGGAACCCTGTGCATCCACAAGGCCGCTGCCGCTGGTGCGAGGCGCCGCATCACTTAGAACCACATCGAAAGGCCCCAGCTCACCCAGCGCGGCAAGGGTCCCCCCCGAAAATATGTCTCCCTGGAGAAAGCGGTAGCAACCACCGAAAGGCTGTGCAATGCTGACCGGCTCCAGGTCCACCCCGACCAATTGACCATTCGGGCCGAGGCGCTGCAGACAATACTTGCTCCAGCTTCCCGGGGCGGATCCAAGGTCCAGGACCTTCTGACCTGCTTTGAGCAGCGAAAAACGCTCCTGCATCTCCTCGAGCTTGAACACCGAGCGCGCCGGGAAGTTTTTCTGCTTGGCCAGTCTGCTGTAGTAGTCCGCGCTTCTTTTCATCGCACCACTTGTAGAAAGTTCAGGATCGGATACACTGACCAAATGGATTCTATCCCTTTGCTCGAACGATTGAAAGACAAGATCGAGGCGATCGAAGGTGAGCTTCAGCGGGTCATTCCCGCCAGAATCGCCAACGGATGGGCGCGCCGGCAATCGGGCCGCGAATTGAACTCGATTCCCGCCGGGTTGTGGCAGCAGATCAGCAATCCGGCCCGAGATCTGCTGAGTCGGGGGGGCAAACGATGGCGTCCCCTGTTCATGCTTCTCTGCGCCGAGATGTACGGCGACTGGCATCTGGCGCTTCCTCTGACACCGCTGGTGGAGATCGCCCACAACGGCAGCCTGATCGTCGACGATATCGAAGACGGAGCCGTTCAGAGGAGGGGCGAGGAGGCTGAACACATCAAATTCGGAATGGATCTGGCTCTGAACGCCGGCAACCTGATGTACTTCCTTCCGGCCCGGGTTATCGATAACGCCTCCTTCACGGACGCCCAGAGACTGCTTCTGCATCGTTTCTACGTGGAAGACATGGTCAGGCTGCATTTCGGTCAGGGCCTCGATATTCTGTGGCACAGAGACCACGAAAACATTCCCCGCGAAGAGCAGTACCGCGAGATGTGCCGTCTCAAGACGGGGGGCCTCTCCCGTCTTGCCGCCAGGGCTGCGGTGATCGCCGCCGGGGGGACGGAGCAGACAGCCGAAAAACTGGGCCGGATTGCCGAGGAGTTCGGAGCCTGCTTCCAGATAATCGACGACGTGAAAAACCTGGGACCGGGAGTACCGGGAAAGCAGCGGGGAGACGACATCATCGAGGGCAAGAAGAGCCTGCCCATAATTCTCTTTCTCAATCGCTACCCCGAACACAAGCCGATAATTCGTGGATTCTTCGAGGTTGCCGGCGGACCGGACGAAAAGGCGGCCAGGGACGCCGTTGAGGAACTGATCGGTCTGATTGCCCCATCCGGATGTCTGGAAGAGGCGGAACAGCAGGCACGGGGTCTTCTGGCGGAAACCAAGGGGAATTTCGAAGCTCTGGCCCCTCCATCCGGAGCGCGGGATCAACTCACCGAGCTGGTCGACCTGCTCATCACAGGTTGACGAATCGACTTCCGGATACGTACTTTCAAGGTATGAATGAACTTCCCTTCTACAAGCGTCCGCTCCGGTATCGCTACTACAATGCCACCCTTACCCTGATCATCATAAACGTGGGTATGTACCTGCTCACGATGTTGTTCCCTCAGCTGTTCAGGTATCTCGCCCTGACGCCTTATTTGGTGGTACGGGAACGGGAAATCTGGCAGGTTGCGACCTACATGTTTCTTCATGGGGGTGTCTGGCACATCCTGATCAACATGTTGGTGTTGTTCATTTTCGGTTCCCGTCTGGAACACAGAGTGGGAAGCTCCGAGTTCCTCCTGTACTACTTCATAACCGGAGTCGGTGCCGGAATAGCCACGGTTGCGGTTAATTGGTACATCGGGATGGCCATGGTTCCGGTGGTCGGCGCCTCCGGAGCGATTTTCGGTGTAATGCTCGCATTTGCCACGTTCTTTCCGGACACCACCATATTCGTCAACTTTTTCATACCGTTACCGGCTCGGATCGCCGTGCTCGTGTTCGTCGGTTTGGAGCTGGTCTTCATGTTCGTTGCAACGCGAAGCGGAGTCGCCCACTTGACCCATCTGGCCGGCTTCCTCTTCGGCTATCTGTACTTTCTCATCCGGATGGGGATCAATCCGGCCAGGGTGTTTTTCAGACGCCGATAGCATTCTGCCGATACTAAGGGTGAATGCTGCGACATACCATCTCGATTGCGGTCCTGATCCTCCTTCCTTTGCTCTGCCATGCTCAGGGCTACCCGATCAGCGTGCGCCTGTGGTGTGAGCTGGAACCGATGGTGCAGGAAAACCAGGACTATCCCCTCTCCACCGAAGAGGCTCAGCGCCGCGTCCTGGAGGAAGCCCGGTCGATCCTCTCCGGCATGATCTACGGCTACCGCTTCCGTTACACCCCCGGTGACACGGTTCGAAAGCTCGGGGAGGAGTTCGCCATGACCCCGGTCGCCGAGATCCTCTGGGGCGATCCGAACATGCGAATAGCCGATGCCTATGTCAAAGACAGCCTGCTGTTCGTCAAGATCACCTACCAGCTGGAGGACTTTCAGGTTGCCCGCAGGCGGGCCTGGTCCAGCAACTCCGTGGAGGCAAGCTCGGGGGTGGGCACTCACAGCGTTTTCACCGCACCCAGCCCGGAGGGAAAGCAACAGGCTCTCCAGGAAGCTCTAAAAAACGCCGTGCGGGAAGCTCTTCGACCCGTGTATTTCAACAAACCCAGAGAAGTGACCGGAGAGATCCTCATCTGGAACGAGCCCCATACCATCATTCAATCCGGCGCCTATACGACCCGAGCCGATGTGAAGCTGCGGGTAAAAGAAATCCGCTCGTATAGCCTCTTCTGACAAAAATCAGTATTGTTGCCTTATGGACATGAAACGACTGCTCCTCGCGGCGCTTGCTCTCCTGACGGTTGTGACGGCCCTGCCCGCCCAGGAGGAAGAGCGGGAGGAGCCGAGTGAGTTCGTCCTGGTCTATGCCCCCAAAAATCTCGTGCTGGATCCGCGGCATATCTACACGACGATGGAATCCGAGCTGTCCACGGGCATTTACGAGGGTCTGCTGAGCTATGACCCGTTCTCCCTGGAGCCGATCCCGGCGGTTGCTTCCCAGTGGAAGATAAGCCCCGACCGAACCGTATACACCTTCACCTTGAGGGAAAACGCCCGCTTCAGCAACGGAGATCCGGTGCAGGCCCAGGATTTTCTGGATTCCTGGCTGCGGGTGCTGGAGCCCGGAGCCGGGTCGGAGTACTCGTTTTTGCTCGACATAATCAAAGGAGCCAGAGATTACCGCCTGGGTCGGGATGTCGAAGATCTGGGAATCCGGGTGATCTCACCGACGCAGCTGGAAGTCGAGTTGGAACGGCCGGCCAGTCATTTTCTCAAGTTACTCTGTCATATGACCTTCGCGCCGGTACATTCCTCCTACAGGGACCGGGAGGGATGGGATCGGGATCAAACCCTTATCGGCAACGGTCCCTATTACATCCACGAACGAAAACCGGGAGAGCTGGTACTCAAGAAGAACCAGCTGTACTGGGACGCCTCCAGGGTTGAGCTGGAAAGCTTGCGGATTCGTTTCATGGATGATCCAGAAGCCATCAGCCAGGGGTTCAACAAAGGAGAGATCCATTGGTCGAACAACTGGGATACCGAACTGCTGCTTGACCGTACCAAGATCGTGTTCAATCCCCTGTTCGCTACCAGCTACTTCTTCTTCGTCTGCACTGAGGAACCCTGGAGAGACGAACGGGTCCGCCGGGCCCTGGTCCTGCTCACATCGTGGGAGCGGATCCGCAACGAGGATGAGGTGCTTCTACCGACGAGCAATCTCATTCCCAGGATCCCCGGGTATCCTGAAGTCGAAGGCATCGACACCTCAAACCGTGAAGAGGCGCTTCGGCTGCTGGAAGAAGCGGGCTATCCCGGCGGCAGGGGTTTGCCGGCGGTGGTATTCAAGCTGCCGGGTGACTCGGAGAGCCAGCGCATCGCCGAGCTTATGGCCACGGCCTGGAAAGAGGATCTCGGGTTGGAGGTGATCTTTCGGTCCTTCCCCTTCGAGGATTATCTGGAGGAGGTGAAGAAGCCGGATTTTACGATCGGCTCGGCCACCTGGATCGGCGACTATGCCGACCCCCTGACCTTCCTGCAGATGTGGACAACCGACAGCAATCTAAACGACGCCCGCTTCGCCGATCAACAGTTCGACTCTCTTATCGAGCGATCTTTCGGGGAAGAGGGGCGGGAACGGTATGAAACCCTTGGAGAGAGCGAGGGGCTGCTGCTTCAGAAGGCGGTGGTCTTGCCGATAAGCCATACCCCGGCGTTCAACCTGATCGATCTGGACAAGGTGGAGGGATGGTTTCCGAATGTCCTGAACATCCATCCCCTCAAGTACTTGCGTTTCCGGGCTCTTCGGGTGCCCCCCGGGGTTGTAAAGTTTTAAACCTTGCTCCTGTTTCGACGCCTGCGCCCGAGTTCCTCCAGAAAACGCTGGATCTTCTCCCGAAAGAGAAAGCCCAGAACAAACAACACCGCTGCAACGAAGAAGATTGTCCCGGCCAGTATCCAGCGTCTGTCCGCGGCGGCGTCTCCAATCAGAGCACTGCCTACGATTCCGGGGATCCTCCCCAGAGTCGAGAAGAGCAGGAAGATGTGGAGCTTCATCACGGACAGTCCCGCCATATAACAGAGAATATCCTTTGGAATTCCGGGGATTAAAAAAAACAGAAAGAAAGACAGCCTGGCTTTGGGGGAACCGGTAATTCTGCGCGCCCGTTCAACTTTTTCCGCTGAAAACAGAACGTTGACGAAGGGTACACCCAATAGGCGGGCGATCACAAAATTGAAAGTCGCCCCCAGGGTGATGCCGGTCAAAGAGAGACCCGTGCCCGTCCACAGGCCGAACATGTAACCACCTGCCACTTGGGGTATTTCCCCCGGGATGAAAAAAAACACCACTTGGAGGGCCTGCACGGCTACGAAGACCAGGGGGGCGACGACTCCGGTGCCGCGGATCCATTCCCGCAGCGCCTGGGGCGAACCGAACAAGGTCCACAACTCGCGCCAGAACACGACTGTCAACACGAGGAGCACGAGAAACAGGAAGGGGAAAGCGAGCATGGACATAACTCTTCGGATCGTCATGACGTGATCGAGATTGCACCATTATGAACCGAATGTTACTCCTTTGACTACGTTTCCCTTTTTTTGTATTATTCTCCCTGTAATGGCGACAACTTCAAAGAAATCCTCTCAGACGACAAAGGCTGCAAAGGGCGACAGTAAATCCAAGAAGAAACCGGCTGCGAAAAGCAGTGCCACGGGTGAGAAGAGCGTCTCGGCAACAAAAACTACCCAAAAGGCAACATCCGGCAAGAAACCCGCGGCAGCGAATTCAACCTCGAAGAAAACTTCGACTCGAAGCAGGCGCTCCTCCATCACGAAGGCGGGAACGGCCAAGAGCGCGGCTAAAACAAAAACCAGCAGATCCCGCACCCGCAAGCTGAGATACAAGAAGGGACAGGAGATCGTCTATCCTCTCCAGGGCGTAGGTCAGATCAAATCGATCGAGGAACGGGTTTTTCGCAGCACAAAGCTTCTGTACTACATAATCTACCTGGAAGTGTCGGACATGACGATCATGGTTCCTGTGGACAAGGCGGACGAGCTGGGGATCCGACCGATCGTGGACAAGCGTCAGGCCAACAAAGCCCTCAAGCTGATCTCCGAGGAGTACGAGCCTGTGCCGACGGACTGGAAGGCCCGCTATCAAAACAATCTGGACCTGCTGAAGAAGGGCAGCGTCCTGGACATAGCCACGGTTGTTCGCGCCCTCTATCATCGCAGCAGGATCAAAGAGCTTCCCATCCTGGAGCGGAAACTGTACGACAGCGCCTTGAAGCTCCTTGTTGACGAGATCTCCTTCTCCCTGCAAAAGGGTAAGGAAGAGGTAGAGGAGCTTGTCCTGAGCAAGATGGAGGTGAATTGAGCTCCGACGCGGTTATCATTACCGCAGCCGGGTCCAGCGAGCGCTGGGCGGATCAGCAAAAAAAAGAGTACGCCCCTCTGGACGGTCGGCCGGTTTTGAGCCGGGCGGTCGGTCCGTTTCTTGAGCTCACACCTACCCTGCAAGTCGTCATCACCCTACCTCGAGCAGATATTCCTATGGTACGGCACCTCCTCCAGCCCCAACTCGACGCCGGCCGGATCCGCTTCGTTGCCGGAGGAAAATCCCGCCAGGAATCGGTTCGCCTCGGCTTGGAATCCCTGCGAAAACAGCCGCCGCACATCGTGTTGATCCATGACGGAGCCCGTCCCTGGATCGACCGGGCTCTAATCCAAAGCGTCCTGGAAGGTGCCCGGAAATGGGGCGCCTGCATTCCGGTGGTGGATGCCAACGAGGCGCCAAAGAGGATCGGGCCTTCGGGATTGATCCTGGAGGATTTACCCAGGGAACAGTACAAACTGGCCCAGACACCCCAGGGATTCCTATACCGGCGGATCCTCGAGGCTCACCGGCGGGCGAAAGCAAATCCCCGCTTGTTCATCGACGACGCCGAAGTCTACGCCGCCTACTGGTCCGGGGTGTTTACGGTTTCCGGGGACAGGATGAACAGGAAAATCACCTTCAAAGAGGACCTGCCATGAGAATCGGTTTCGGCTACGACAGTCACCGCCTGGTGCCGGGACGAGCCCTCATTCTGGGGGGCGTACAGGTTCCGAGCACGTTGGGTCCGGAGGCGCATTCGGACGGCGACGCTCTGATCCACGCCCTGATCGACGCCCTGCTTGGTGCGTGCGCCCTCGGTGATATCGGACGGTTGTTTCCGCCGTCCGACGAGCAGTATCGGGACATCTCCAGCCGGATTCTTCTGGAGCGAACCCTCAAGGTTCTGGGGGAAGCAGGATTTCGGCCCAGAAACGTAGACGCGACGATCATCCTCGAATCGCCCCGTCTTGGACCCTACATCGAACAGATGCGGAGCACTCTCAGCATGGATCTGGGCATTCCCGGCGCCGCAATCTCGGTGAAAGCAAAGACTAAGGAAGGACTGGGCCTGACCGGGCAGGGCCATGCCGTGGAGGCCTATGCCGTAGCTCTGGTGGAGGAACCGTGAGCTCGCCCGCAGGCGGGACGCCGACCGGAAGCTCTCCGACTGATAGCTGCCCGGAAGCAATTATCGCCACCCTCCGGGAGTACGTAGAGGGTTCCCCCCTTCCTTCGGTATCCGCCGTAGCGGAGCGAAAGCGGGATCCTTTCCACATCCTGGTATCCACGATGATCTCCCTGCGCACCAAGGACGAGGTGACCTCCGCCGCCTCCGAGCGGCTGCTGTCCCGGGCGCCAACAGCGCACGAGCTCGCCCGGCTCGAGCGGAAGCGGATCGCCGAGCTGATCTACCCGGCCGGTTTCTACAACACCAAGGCGCAAAATTTGAAAGCTGTGGCGGAGCAACTGGTATCCCGGTATGAGGGGCGAGTGCCGCAGGGCATGGAGCAGTTGCTCGAGCTGCCAGGGGTGGGGCGCAAGACCGCCAATCTGGTGCGCAACCTGGGCTACGGTTTGGACGGGATCTGCGTGGACACCCACGTGCACCGCATCTCCAACCGCCTGGGCTGGGTTCGGACAAAGACGCCGGAGCAGACCGAGGGCGCCTTGGAGAAGGTCCTTCCCCGCAGGTACTGGATTCCGATCAATGAGCTCCTGGTGCGATTCGGGCAGACCGTCTGCACACCGGTGAGCCCCTTCTGCTCCCGCTGCCCGGTCGGACGGTATTGCCCGCGCGTCGGGGTGGAGCGCTCCCGCTGAACCGCACTCAGGTGGGAGGCAATTCATCAAGAAATACGAGCAACATAGTTCCATTCGATGTTGGCAAATGCATCTCAATATCCATTGCTGCTGCGCACTGATCCCGTGGATGCTTGTGAGCTGCAAAAAACAGTGATAGAATTAAATCAAAATCACAAGGAGGGATCTTATGAAAAAGATCTTTGTGCTAGTGCTGGCACTGGGCCTTTTGGCCTCAGCAGCAATTTTCGCCGGCGGTGGCGGCGGAGAAGCAGAGAGCAAGCCGATGGTCATGAAGCTTGGTGAGACCCATGCGGCGGACTATCCGACCACCATGGGCGACCAGAAGTTCGCCGACCTGGTGAAAGAGCGAACCAACGGCAGGATCATCATCGAGGTGTATCCGGCCAAGCAGCTGGGCGAGGAAACGGCTGTGATCGAGCAGGTGCAGCTGGGGGCGATCGAGTTCACGCGGGTGAGTCTTTCCCCGATGGCTTCTTTCTACAAGCCCTTCGACGCTCTGCAGATGCCCTACCTGTACAGAGACGCCGATCACATGTGGAAGGTGCTCAACAGCTCCATCGGCGAGAGATTCCTGAAATCGGTGGAGGTAGCCAACTTCGTGGGAATGTGCTACTACGACGGAGGGCAGCGAAGCTTCTACACCAAAACCCTGGTGACCAAACCCGACGATCTCAGGGGCATGAAAATCAGAGTGCAGGAGAGCCCCCTCATGGTGGGGCTGGTGGAATCCTTCGGAGCCGTGGCCCAGCCCATGCCCTTCGGCGAGGTCTACTCGGCTCTGCAGACCGGAGTGATCGACGGGGCGGAGAACAACTGGCCCAGCTACGACACCACAGGGCACTACGAGGTCGCCAAGTACTACGTCCTGGATTCACACACCCGGGTGCCCGAGATCCTGGTGGCCAGCAAGATCGTCTTCGACAAGCTCTCCAAGGAGGATCAGGCCATCATCAAGCAGGCGGCCAAGGACTCCGTGGAGTACCAGAAGAAGCTCTGGGCCGAGAAGGTCGAGGTATCCCGCAAGAAGGTCATAGCTGCCGGCTGCACGATCACGCCAGTTCCGGACAACTCCGCCTGGCAGGCGACGGTACAGCCCATGTACGATGCCCTGTCCGCCGACCTGCAGGCTGTAGTAAAGGAGATCCGCGCCGTCAAATAATAAAGAAGTTGTAGACAATTTTTGGAGGAGGGTCGGGAGACCCTCCTCCACTTTTTGACAACGAGGGGAGGAACGGATGAAAAGCATCAGGAAAATTGTCAATATCATCCACCTGGTGTCGGTGGTCGCGGCCATGGCCTTCCTGGTCACTCTGGTCGTCATTATCACCGTTCACGTGACGCTGCGCTACGTATTCAACTCCGGTATCAGCTGGTCGGAGGAGGTCGCCTCCAAGATCCTGATACCCGCCTTCGTATTCCTGGGCATGGCCATGGGCGTGGAGGAGGACCTGCACATCAACATCAACGTCCTGCCCCGGAAGATGCCCGCCCTGGTGGACAACTCGCTCGCCATCCTCAAGTACCTCTGCACCATCTTCATCGGCGTGGTGCTGGTCTACTACGGCATTTATCTGGTCAACTTTCAGAATCAGTTCGGCGTCGTCCTCCCCGCCACGCAATGGCCCTCCAGCCTGCAGTATGTCATTTTACCCGCAGCCGGGGCTCTGATCATTTTCATCTCGATCCTGAACATCCTCAAGATGCCCAGGGACGAAAAGTACATAGACCGGATCATTGGTACTGAGGACGAGGGTTAGAAGCGATGCAAACGGATATGACCGCCATCACGATCCTGTTGGGAAGCTTCGCCCTTCTGCTCATTCTGAAAATTCCCATCACCTTCTCCCTGATCGTCTCTTCGATCCTCACGGGCTGGTATCTGAAAGTCCCCCTCATGGTTGTAGTACAACGGATGTCCGGGGGCATACAGAATTTCTCCCTCCTGGCCATCCCCTTCTTCATACTGGCCGGGGGCATCATGGCCTACGGAGGCATCACCAACCGAATCATCGAATTCAGCAATATCATCGTCGGCCGCGTGCGCGGCGGGCTGGCCCAGGTGAACGTGCTGGCCAGCATGTTCTTCGGGGGCATTTCCGGCTCGGCCGTAGCGGACGTGTCCTCTATCGGGGTGATGCTCATTCCCATGATGGACAAAAAGGGATACGACACCGACTACTCGGTGGCCGTGACCGTATCCTCGGCCTGCCAGGGAATCATCATTCCCCCCAGTCACAACATGATCATCTACTCCTTCGCCGTGGGTGGAGCCGTCTCGGTGGGGCGGCTGTTCCTGGGCGGATTCATCCCGGGGATCATGCTCGGCGTCTTTCTGATGATCATCAGCTACATCATCGCGGTCCGGCGAAAGTACCCAAAAGAGAAGAGATACTCGTGGAAGGAGGCCTGGCGTATCAGCAAGGATGCGGTCATCGGGCTCTTTACCTTCGTGATCATCATCGGGGGGGTCATCTTCGGCGTGTTTACCGCCACCGAATCCGCGGCCATTGCCGTTGTTTACGCGCTGCTGGTGACGATCTTCGTCTACCGTACGATGACCGTCAGAAAATTCATCAAGGTCCTCTACGAGGGACTGAAAACCCTGGCCATCGTGATGAGCCTGATCGCAGCTGCCAGCGCCTTCGGCTACTTTCTGGCCTATCTCAAAGTACCGGCCCTGGCCACAGCGGCGCTGCTGACCCTGTCGGAAAACCGCATCGTGCTGCTGCTGCTCATCAATCTGCTTTTAATCGTGCTGGGCTGCATCATGGACATGGCACCCCTGATCCTGATCTGCGCACCCATCCTCTTCCCGGTGGTGGTGACAACCCTGGGCATGAGCTCGATCCAATTCGGCATCATGCTGCTCCTGAACCTGGGAATCGGTCTGTGCACACCCCCGGTCGGATCGGCATTGTTCGTCGGCAGCGCGGTGGGCAGAATTCCCATCGAAAAAGCGGCTAAGGCCCTGATTCCCTTTTACATCATGATGATCTGCGTGCTGCTGCTGATCACCTTCTTTCCCTTCTTCTCGACCTTTATTCCCGACCTAATAATGCCGGAGGTGATCGCTCGGTAGGACCGAACTTGACTTGACGCGGAGCCCGCTCCGGCATATCGTTTTTTTAACGAAGAGGTAATGAGAAGCAAACACGACAAGCTGCGCGGAGCCAAGCCGGTCAATCGCTGGTTCAATGTTTTCACCAGACTATGCGTGGAACCGGTGGTCCGGCGCGTCTTCAAGCTGACGGCCGTCAACCCGGAGATCATCCCGCAAAACGGCCCTGCCATCATCGTCGCCAACCACGTGAACCTGCTCGATCCACCCTGGATCTACAGCGTGTTGAGCAGGCCGGTGCACTTCGTGGCAACCGAGGAGCTGTTCCGTAAAACGATCCTCAGCGCCGCGATCCGATCGGTGGGCGTCTTTCCCATCCGCAAGGCGGCACGGGACTTTCAGTCCGTGAAGAACATCATCACCCTGCTGAGGGAGGGGGTGCTGATCGGCATATATCCGGAGGGCAGCCGCAGCTGGGACGGTACCAACTCACCCGTCATTCCGACGATCGCCCGGCTCATTCGGCGCATGAAGGTTCCGGTGTATTCCTGCCGGGTCGACGGCGGGTATCTGCACTTTCCCCGCTGGGCGGCCAAGATGCGTCCTGTTCCCATCCGCCTCGTTTTCAACAAGTTGTACGACGGGGATTCTCTGCCGGATTCGGACGAGGAGATCATCGCCGATATCGCCGCCGCGATCCGCATCCAGGATTACGAGCTCAAGCTGCCGGCAGCCAAACGCCGGGTCTCCGGCCTGGCTCTGGGAGTGAACCGGCTTCTCTATCGCTGTCCCCACTGTCAGAGCCTGGAGAGCCTGAGAACCATGAAACCGAAATCCACGAACCGGGTGGAGTGCCGGAGCTGCTACTCGACCTGGGAGGTTGATCTGGGAAGCCGCCTTACGCCTGTCGATGATCACGGCACCGCTGCGGGAGAATCCCGGACCGTTGCCCAGCTGTATCAACAGATCAAGGCGATGCCCCTGAATACGATTCACTCCAGCCTGATCCAACTAGAAAATGGAGAGCAGCTGTACCTGGCGAGCCGGCCGCACTTCCTCTATCGCGAAAAATCCTATCCCGAGCTGCGGATCTTCGGCTTCGGAAGGGCTTTCCTCACCGACAGGCGCTTCGTCTTTCAGGGCCGGTTGAAGAGAAGAGGCAATGTTCGTGTATCCGCGCCTCTCGAAGAGATCGAATCTCTCAGCATCGAGCCCGGAGACAAGCTGCACTTCATATACAGGGGAGTGCTCTATCGAATTCCCTTCCACCGGGAAAGCGCTGCCAAGTGGTACGATTTTCTGGACCAAATCGCAGAACGAAGGAAGGCAACGATCTCAGCAACACCATCGGTCAAAAGGAATCAGACTTCACGACCAGGTCGGCCCGCAGAATCCAAATAAAACTTGACAATCTAATTTTACCCGGGTATAATTAACATATGAAAACAGACAAGCGTTATACAGCTTTCGCGGGATTCACCCGGGTCGCGAGCGGGAACCTGGAGACGGTGTTGAGGAAAACGTGGGACGGTCGGGAAGGAGATGTCCAAGTGCTCATCTTCGAAAACGACACGGGAAGGCAGGTGGATTTCGATCTCAGAGGATCGCGGGAGGAGGTGCTGGCCGCAGCGGTAGCTCCGCAGCCGAAGAGAGGACCGGGTCGACCGAAGCTGGGGGTTGTCAGTCGCGAGGTTTCCCTGCTCCCGAGGCACTGGGAATGGCTGGAGCGCCAGCCTCAGAAGGCATCCGGGACATTGAGACGGCTGGTAGAGGCCGCCCGCAAAAATGACAGCGGTGAAACCCGTTCAAGAGAGATACTCGAGGCCGCCGACAGATTCATGTGGTCGATAGCCGGAAACCTGGCAGGTTTCGAAGAGGCCGGTCGGGCGCTCTATGCCCGGAAATGGTCTACCTTTGACGAGCTCATAAGTTCATGGCCGCGGGACATCAAGGAGCACGTGAGCATGATAGTGAGGCCGATCAGAGATGCAGAGGGCACGAACAAACGATAGGCGAAGAGTTAGAACTTATACCCGAATTTTCGCAGCATCTGCCTGCGCTCTTCCCTGTCCTTCGGACCTTCCACCCCCTTGGGAACGAAGCCGTCCACAACCCCGACGATACCACGCCCCTGGTCGGTCTCCACGACCAGGATTTGCAGGGGATTGGAGGTAGCGCAGAAAATCCGGGCAACCTCCTGACAGGCCTTTATCTGGTTGAGCACATTGATCGGGAAGGCATTGCGCAGGATCAGGTAGAAGCTGTGCCCCGAGGCGACCCTGCGGGCGCACTCGGCCGCCTGTTCGACGAGCTTCTCGTCGTTTCCCTCGGTGCGGATCAGACAGGGTCCGGAGGCCTCGCAGAAGGCCAGTCCGTATTCGACCCCCGGGACCGAGGAGCTCAGGATTTCAGCCACGTCCTCCACCGTTTTGATGAAGTGGGACTGACCGACTATGATGTTGCAGCCCTCCTCCCACTCGAGACCTACCGCTTGAACCTCCAAAGCCATGACTACCTCCCCTCGCCGTCCATTTCAAGAATGGCATCCAGCTCTATCTCCCCTGCAGCCGCGGGTTGCTGAATCCCCCAGTTTTCCAGCACCGCGGGGTGTATCTCTCCAATCAATCCGATCCTTCTGCCCTTATACGTTACCGCCCCCGCCCTTCCCGGTACAAAGCGGGGGTCCTCCAGCGGCTCCAGGGAGTACTGCCGGGACAGGTAGAAGAACACCGCCGCCAGGTGAGAGTTCACGTCATTGAAGCTGGCTTCCCGGTCGCAGAACAGGAAACTCAAAGCTGTCACGGTCCGGGAGCCGTAGTTTTGCGTCTCGTCCAGATAGGCCACCTTGCCGACCTCGAAGATGCGGTGAGGGTACACCGCGTTGGAGGAGATCGACTCCGAGTACAGGAGATTGGGCAGCTGGGAGTTGCGCAGAACCTCGGAACTTTCGCTCATCGGATTGTCCACTTCGATCAGATCCTCCCCACCGCTGTTCATCCGATCCGCGAAATCCCTGCGGGATCCGAGGTAGCTATAGATCATCTCCTGGTAACCCTGGCCGACCAGGATCTCCCGAACCTCCCGGCTGAAATGCTCGATTTCCGACAGCCGCCCCACCGTGAACTCCTCCGGCCACTCCGACTCGAAACTGTTCATGCCCCGTCCGATCATGATCTCCTCGATCACGTCCACCGGATGGAGAAAGTCGTTCCGATACGGCGGCGGGCTCACGGTGAGAATATTCCCCGAACGGCTGACCGGATTCCCCATGCGCCGGACACAAGCTTCCGCTTCCTTGGCTGAGATCTCCTCTCCCAGCAGCCGGGAGGCCTCGCTGACATCGAGGGACACGGGCTTCTGGAAGTAGTAGGGCGTGACCAATTCCCGCCCGTAGAGGGTATCGAAGGGATAGACGACGCGAACCGGCAGGATCTCATAGCCCAGATCGGCGAAATCGCAGGCAACGATCGAACAGGCCACCAGCAGACTGTCCAGATCCGGGCCGGTGAGCTCGATGAAGTGGTGGGAATCCCCGACCTCCACCGCGCCGAGATGGGCGCTGTTGATGATCGGGGGGAAGCTCAAGGTTTCGCCCCTGTCGTCGTCCAGGTATGGGAAACGCTCGAAGTGCTCCACGATCCAGCCGAACTCCACCCCCTTGGGATGAGTTTTGAGGATCTCCCGAAGGGACATCTCCCAGCTGTAATCCAGTGGAACAAAACGAGTCTTATCCGGATCGGCGGCCCGGTAGTGCACGGGGAACTTCATCAGGTCGGCCCGATACACCCCCATGGCGATGGTGCTGCGCTTGCGCCCGTAGTTCCAGCAGAGCTTCTCCTGGGCGTTGATCATGTCCACCAGCATCGCTTCGGTCACCGGTACTCCTTGGGCGATGAAGGCGGCAATGTAGGGACGGATCGCCTTCAAGGCCTTGTCCACGCGGATGACCCGCTCCCCGGTCTCCTGAACGCCGCCCTCTCTGGACAGAAAAGAATACTCCGGCGCGCTTCCCTCTCGAAAGGCGCGCAGCTGGCGTACCAGCCCCGGACCGGACCACAGATCCGGCCGGTTGGTGTCGTTGAGCTCTACCTTCAGGCTGTTCTCCTCAGGCTGCCAGTCGTCGATCTCCGCCTTGGCCGCCGAGAGAAGCTCGGCAAACTCCTGGGGGGTGGGTCGGGTCCCGGAAGGCCGTTCACCGTGGTCTCCACCCCCCAACATCTCGAAGAAGCTCTTCTCCTGCAGTTCGATCTTCGGCATTGCTTATCTCCGTCTCCTCAGGCGCACCTGCTCGATATCCGCCGCAAACAGATCCCGGAGGTCATTCAGCCCCAGAGCGACCAGAGCCATTCGGTCGATCCCCAGACCCCAGGCCGCCACCGGGACCTCGATCCCAAGGGGCCTGGTGACTTCCGGCCGAAAGATCCCCGACCCGCCCAGCTCGAACCAGCCTAGTTCGGGATGGCGGATGTGGATCTCCACTGAAGGTTCGGTGAAGGGGAAGTATCCGGGAACGAATTTGAACTCCTGCGCCCCGGCCACCTCCACGGCGAACATCTTGAGCAGGCCCAGGAGGGTTTTCAGATTGACCCGTTCTCCCAGGGCGATGCCCTCCGTCTGGTAGAAATCGGCCAGGTGGGTGGCGTCGACCTTGTCGTAGCGGAAGCAGCGCACCACGCCGAAGTAGCGTCCCGGTACCTTGGCCCGAGGCAGGGTTTTGGCGGACAGGACCGTTCCCTGGCTGCGCAGGATAAGGCGCCGGGTGAAGTTCCTGTCGAAGGGATAGCGCCAGCCCAGGCTGCCCGTGGTCCAGCCGTCCTCGTGGCAGGAGGCGACCTGATCCAGGTAGGGCTGTTCGATGGCCCTGGCGTGGGTCGGATTCTTGACGTAATAGACGTCGTGGATGTCCCTGGCGGCGTGGAACTGAGGCATGAACAGGGCGTCGCAGTTCCAGAACTCGGTCTCCAGCAGGGGGCCGTCGAACTCTTCGAAGCCCAGGGAGTTCAGCTTGTCCTTGAGGTCTTCCAGAAACTCCACGTATGGATTTTTACGCCCTAAAAGCACGCGCTGGGGAGGCGTGTTGATGTTGTAGCTGCGAAACGCCGCGCTCTTCCACTCGCCGCTACGCAGAATCTCCGGCGTGATCTGACCGATCTCCTCCCCGCTCATGCCCGCCCGGCGAAGCTCTTCGGTCGCCCGCAGCCCCGCCGGCGTCAGGCGGTAGGCGACCTGCTCCCGCTCCGCCACCCGAAACATCCCCTTATCCGCCCCGCGCTTGCGGCTCAATGACTGGATCAGGGTCTTCTGCTCCTCCGACAGATCTTCCTCCGTTATTTTCGTCTGCTCGTCGAATCGCCGCAGCAGCTCCCGCACGGCCGTTATCCCGGCTCCCGCCGGGTCCTTGCCTGCGACAACCCGCTTATCCTCATTCATCACCAGCAGACCGCGCTTGGACAGCGCCCCGAAGGCCGAACCCACGTCCCTGTTCTCCAGACCGAGTTCTTGAGCAATCTCCGGCAGGGTGAGGGGACCTTGCTTTTCATCCCGAACCAGAGACAGCAGACGCTCCTCCGGCGTACCCTTCTCCCTGTACTCCACTCCCAGTTCGGTAATCGAGTATTCGGAAGTAGCTCGCCGTTCGGTTTCCTCGATCAGCTGCTTGGCTTCCAGCCAGGCGAAAGCCTGGTTGCTCTGACCCGGTTTGTAGCCCAGCTCCCGCTGCAGACGCTCAGAGCTGATGGAGTCGCCACGCTTGAAATGCAGCAGGACCCGAATTTCAAGAGGATGGAGTTCTTTGATCAGCTGTTGACGGCACATAGTATCCCATAGAACTAATGATTGGCCCAGTGCTTGTCAAGACCTACAGCTCCAGCTCTTCTTCGAACCTGGAGATCGCCTGGTCGAGAAATTCGATCCGTTTCTTGGCCAGCCGCCGAGCCTTGGGAAAGAAGAACGTCTCGGCGTATCCTCGCCAGCGCTTGAGCAGCTCGATCACCTCGCCCATGGTTTTGAGATGGTGCCAGAAAAACGACCCGATGGACAACCTGATCAGGCCGATCGCGCCTACGGTCTCCAGGAGATTTGCATCGTGGAGGAGCTTGCCTTCAATCGACAGCTCTTCGCCGGGCAGCTTCCCCTCTTTCCCCGGCATATGATGAAGAATGGCCTGGTACACCGCTTCGATCTTGCCCGAAGTAAAACCGGTTTCCCCCAGGATCGCCCTGGCCTTTTCCGCCGAGCTTTCCGGATGCCCGGAGCTCATCTCGATATCGTGCAGAAAACAGGCGGCGTGGAGCACTTCGTCGTCATACTCCATCCCTTCGCCGATCTTCCTGGCCAGTTGGTAGATCCGATAGGAGTGCTCGTATCCGGAAGCCAGGCGTCCGGCCGTCAGGTCTTTGGCGTACTGCTGAATCAGCTTTCGCATAGCTCTCCCCTCTCTGTTTGATCTACAGTCTCCTGATATTGTAAGAGATTGGCGAATCACCTGGCAACGACTTCCGTTTCGAATATTATTTATATTGACGTAACGAGCGTTTGCCGGCACGCCTGTCTGCAGATCTGGATGCTATTCTGTCATTGAAATAGCACGCTGCTCCCGCTGATCGGCCTGCATTGTAGAATCGATACGGGTCTTCCCTCCGGGCGGTAGTACCGCTTCTCCATCGCCGTGCAAACAACAGGCACCGCTTTTTCGTGAACCAGCAGCATCATGCACCCGCCCAGACCTGCTCCCGCCAACTGAGCCCCCAGGACGCCGTCGACGCCGAGAGAGATATCCACCATCCTGTCGATCTCCGGAATGCTGCAATGATAGGCTCCGGGCTGCCACTGCAGCTGGGCTCTCATCACCCTTTCAAGATCCCCGCTTTCCAGATCATCGATCAGACCGAGCAGGTAGCTATTGCCGGTGGGTGAGACATGGGGGACAACTTCGCCCTCCGCAGACATGCGGACAACCCGGTCTCCGTCGTGGGAGACGTTCATCAACCGACCGATTTCCCCGAGATCGGCTACTTCCAAAGCATCGGTGAAGCGGCGGCTGCGCTCGCACTCGGCCAATCCATAGAGCACCACTCCCCGTATGGGATAGTTCCCGTCCGCCGGTTCTTCGTGACTGTCGAACAGGGGTTGTAGTTTATCCGCAGGAATGAGCTCCCGCAACTCGTCCCGGGCAACCTTCTCGGGAAGATGGAGAAGGATCTTGTAGATCCAGCCGAGAGGAATGTTGAGGGTTCGCGTGTTGACATCACGGAGGTGCTGGATCAACGGTGCGTACTGGGGAAAAAACTTCTTGATCAACAGGGTGCCGATCCGATAGCAGGCGACCCGATGGTTGAACTGGTTCTTGGCGTTTGTTGTTTTCTGTGCCTTTAGCCCGGAATCGCATACCAACAGGGCGTGTTCGGTAAGGAAGGGAACGATGTTTTCCACTGCGAACTCGAAAAAAGTGACCTTCACCACCTTGCCCCGCTGACCGTATTTGATCGCCGCATGATCTGCGCTGCCTCCGCGGGTTCCCACGAACCACTCACCCTGGCCGCAGAGATCCACAAACTGGGAGGGAAAGGTATTCAAACGGTTGACCGCCACCAGGGCTTCGGCCGCAGCCACGACCAGAGCCGAGGAGGAACTCAAACCCGCGGCAATCGGAATATTGCCGCTGACGACCAGGTCCAATCCACAGAGCCTGCGATCGGAAAATTTCTTCTGCAGGCGCAGGGCGGCCGCCTTGACGTACTGGGACCAGTCTCCTCCGGCATTCAGAACCAGGTTAGACACCTTCTCACTGTTGATCAGGGAGATCCAGTCATCCCAGGGCAACTGCGAAATCAGCTCGCCGATGGAGAACCGGCGATCGGGAAAACGATCCCGTTCCAGGTTGTACAAACGAATCCTGTCATCCTGGCGGGGTCGAACCACGACTATAGTTTCATAGCCGATGGTCATCAGATTGCAGTGGCCCCCCTGGTGATCCACATGGCGGCCCATCAGGTTGACCCGTCCGGGGGAGCGGACAATCAACACCGGTTCATCCTGATCGATCAGAGCGGCCGCGTATTCGAGCAAACGGATGTATGCCTGAAACCGTTCGCCCAGGAGGTTCTCATCCCGACCGTACAGGCGCTCGAACTCCTCGACCAGCTGCCCGGACCTCATGGTACTCGCCGCTGCATCCCGGAACGCGGCAAGCCATTCGTCGATCCGGCGGAAGTGAGCTCCCTCGGAAAGCGCAGGAGCCAGCCGCTGCTTCTTTCTGGCTTGGACGTAGGCTTCGATCTCGAGGAGCTCGGCGGGATTGTTGAAAGCCATAACGGCTTGCTCGTCCTCAACAGTGAGCGCTCTGACCACGAAACTCCGTCGGGACTGGCTCAGAATGGTGATCATGTCCGGCAGATACTCCTCCTTCTGGGCGTTGTTGCTGTCAAGTCGCTCCAAAACGAACTCGAGGGCTCGCGTCTTTACCAGATAGACGGAGCTGTTGTACAGCCGGATGTTCTCGATCTCTGCGGGGTTCAAACTGACAGGCCGGCCGTCCCGATCGAGGAAATCAAAACGGGTCAATTCTTCAGGTATCAGCTTCAGCACCTCTTCGCCCGCCGGTTCCCTCCGTTGTCCAATCAGCAGCTGCCACAGTTCCCCAAAAGCCTTTGCGGCCCTCTCTTCGCTGAACTCCTTTCGAATCCGCTCGAGCATTCGTACCCGGGAAAGAGTATTGCCCTTCTCCGCTTCCGTGCGGAACTCCCCGTAGATCCGCCGCTGCTGTAGATCCGCCGCTTCCACGTCAGCCAGCACGGATCCGTCCGAGTGAAGCACGATCCTGCCGAGGTCGGTGGTGCGCCGCCGCGGCAGAGCCAGGAAGGCCAGATCGCAATCCTGGCTGTAGAACAAATCGAACAACTGCTCGAGAATCTGGGGCTCGATCAACCGGTCTCCGGCTACGATCAGAACCTCCGCCTGCTCGCTCAGCGCCCCGAGCACCCTGGCCCCCTGGCGCGCGGCGTGGGCCGTACCCAGCTGCTCGGCCTGATAGGCATAAATGACATTCTCCACAGCCACGGTGTCCATAACCTGTGCAGCCATGGCCCCGACCACGATGATGTGATAGGAAATGCCGCAGGCATTATAGATCTCCAGGCTTCTGTTGACGGCGGCCTTTCCGTCGATGGGAAAACAGACTTTGTGAAGTTCGGCGGACTGCATGCGGGTCCCCTTGCCCGCAGCCAGAATGATTGAATATTTCGGTGCCCGCATACGGGTCACTCCTTCCACTCGCCGAGGAATAACTCTCTCATACACCGAGTGCGCATCATCCGTCAACTTGGCACGGGATAGCTTTACGAATATAATGCATCAGCGATGAGCAGCGAACAAGAAGAACTCCACCAGATGCATCTGGAATTGGGAAACCAGGATCTGAAGGAGATCATCGAGATTGCCTCGCAGATCACGGCTCAGCTGGATGTGGAAAACATCCTCAAGAACGTCGTGCTGAGTTTCGTAGCAAAATTCCAGGCTGCTTCGGTTACCTGCATCCTGCCCAACGAACTCGATGAATCCTTGCCCAACCTCTACCATTTCAAGGGCTTGAAGCAGGAGAAGCTCGACCTGAAAATCCCCTCTCTGGAGACGGTCCTCTCGTTTCTGGGAGAGAACGAGTACAATCAGATTTCTTTCGCGTACTTCAAAGAGAATTTCGACGACGAACAGATCGTGCGACAGTTCGAGATCATTCAACCGGATATCATCGTTCCCCTGAGAACCGACAAAGGTGTCGGCGGGCTCATTCTTCTGCCCTCGAAGCAGGAGGGTGGATCCTACTCCCTGCTGGACATTCAATACGTCACTCAGATCGTCCGTTTTGCTTCGATCGCCATAGAAAACGCCAATCTATATTGGCAGGCGACTACCGACAGAATGACCAAACTATTTTCCCACCACTTCTTCCAGCAGAACCTGGAAGAGGAGATCACCAGGGCTCATCGTTATGGAACGACTCTGTCCCTGATCATGTTCGATATCGATCATTTCAAGAAATTCAACGATACCTACGGGCATCTGCAGGGAGATATGATTATCAAGGAGATCGCCAATATTTTGCGGGGATCGGTCCGCACGATCGATTTTACGGCCCGCTACGGTGGGGAGGAGTTTGTGGTGATTCTCCCCGAAGTCAACTCCAAAGGCGCGGCGGTGGTGGCCGAGCGCATCCGCAAAACAATCGAACAACATTCCTTTAGCGGTGAAGAGGAGCCTCTGTTCGTGACCGTGTCCATGGGAGTGGCGGAGTTCAAACCGGCCCGCATTCGCTCCGCCTCCCAGTTGATCGCAGAGGCGGACAAGGCGCTGTATCAGTCCAAGGAGGGGGGCCGAAATCGGATTACGGTACAGAGATAGCGCTTCTCTCAGCCGGAGGGCTGCACGGAG
>CAZPQC010000039.1:0-28250 GCA_964588525.1 uncultured Spirochaetaceae bacterium | reverse complement strand
CTTCGGCGAATTTCTTGCTCATGATGCTGGCCGTGATGAGCGGGATCGACTCTACCGTGCCGGTAACATCCCGGAGGGCGTACAGCTTTCGGTCGGCCGGGACGATTCGCTCACTCTGCCCGGTCATGGCAAAGCCCGTACGCTTTAAAAGTTCGGTGAAACGTTCCACGGACAAGTCGGTACGGTAGCCGGGAATGGACTCCAGCTTGTCCAGGGTACCGCCGGTATAGCCCAGGGCGCGGCCGCTCATCATCGGCACGGTGCAGCCGCAGGCGGCAGCCAGGGGCGCCAGGACCAGGGATACCTTGTCCCCCACGCCCCCGGTGGAATGCTTGTCCACCAGCGGAGCCTCTATCCCACCAAGGTCGATCGTGGTCCCGGAGTCGATCATCGCCCGGGTCAGATACCCGGTCTCCTCTGCGCTCATCCCTTTGAAGAACACGGCCATGGCCAGGCTCGACATCTGATAATCCGGGATGCCGCCGCCAACGTAGCCCTTGATCAGAAAGGAGATCTCCTCTTCGCTGAGCGCGTGTCCCTGCCTCTTCTTGACGATCAAATCGACTGCGCGCATCGTCTCAGTCCTACCCCAACGCAACTGTTTTCATGACCTTGTATTCGGCGCCCTGAGGCCGAAGAATCGACTGGTACAGAACGAGCCTGTCCAGAATCAGGGAATACTCGAATCGAAACAGCTCCTCCACCTCGGATAGAGAGATGCTGCCTGACACGCTGCGGCCACCCCGGCTGTGCCCATCCCTGCCGCGGTCCCCCCTGTTGCGCGCCAGCGTGACGTGGGGGGTGAAATCCCGCTCGCCCTCCAGGGAAAGACCCTCCACGCCGGAGACGAGCCGATAATACACCCGGTACAGGTAGCCGATCTCCGGTGCACCTTTTTGAATCGGACAGTAGATGACCCGCGGCTGTCCTTTGGGCGGAAACTGCCCCACCCCGCCCATGACCGCCTGGATGCTCGCCAGCTTCAGCTCCGGGCTGTCCATTGCCCTCATCACTGCCAGGATCTGTTCCTGATTCAACTCACCGAAGAATACCATGGTGATGTGCATCCCGTGGGGCTTGACCGCCTTCAGATCCGGATATCGGGCTTCTAGTTCCGCCGCCAGTTTCCCCAGCTTTTCGACAGCCTGGTCCGGCAGGGGAAGCGCCGCGAAAACCCTCATATTATTCCCACCCCGCTCTGTATTGCATTCAGATTCGTCTCCAGCACCGCCTGCACCAGGAAGTAGACGGTTTCCTTCAGCGCCCTGAGAGACTGCTCCTCCAATCCGACCCGGGCCGCAGCGGCCAGGGGCATCCCCAGAGTCGACTGCAGGTAGCGCAGCGCACCGGCCGGCAGATGCAGCGCCGCCGGTCTTGCGCATCGGCTGCAGATCAGGATCTGTTCCTCCCGGGAGAGATACGCTCCGAAGCGGACGTCCAGTTCGGAGGCGCACAATCCGCAGTGCTCGATATCCGGCCTCTGGCCCAGGAGATCCAGAAAGCGCAACAGATACTGACAGCTGAGAAGCGCTACCAGCCGATCCGGCGCCTGTTCCAACAGCCGCAGGGCACCGACCAGCAGATCGTACAGCACGGGGAAGTTCTCTCCCCCTCCATAGGAGCGGATCACCACCTCGGCCCAGAGCGAGGCGGCGTAATAGCGCTGCACGCTCTTTCGTATCCCGTCCAGGGCCGCCAGACTCTCCATATCGGTGATCTTGTACTGGTCCCGCACCGGATCGTGGTACAGGTACGCCCGGACCACCTGAAACGGTTCGGAGGTCGTCCGCAGCCTGCTCTTGATCTTGAACGCCCCGTGGGCGATCGCGTTGATCAGACCTCTCTGGCGGCTGAAAAGGGTGAGGGATTTATGGATCTCACCGACCCGGGTTTTCCGCAATACCACGGCCTCCGTGGTGGAGCTTCGAATCTTCACGTTTTGCTGTCTTATGTCATCATATTGCGAAAAGCGGCGGGGAAGCAAGCGCCCGCGGTGGCAATTGCCCCCGATTTGGCGTACGCTTGACAACCTCCGAGGTCATTACTATTTTTCAATTGACACAATCTGAGGAGAACAATGGACGAAAAACAGATCATTCCGACCAGCCAGGTGCTGCCGCCCAAGCTGAACATTCTGCCCATTGCCGGCACGCCTGTCTTTCCCGGCATTTTCACCCCGCTCATGGTGGTGGGAGAGCGGGAAGTCGAGCTGGTAGAACATATCATGACCGAACACGGCTTCGTCGGGCTGGTGCTTACAACGACCGGGGATGTGGAGAATCCCGCCGGAGAGGACCTGTACAAGGTGGGCACCGTGGCCAAGGTAGTTCGCAAGGTCAATCTCCCCGATGGGGGGATCAACATCTTCATATCCACGCTCAAACGTTTCCGAATCAAGAAATTCATCTTCAAGGAACATCCGATCACCGTCGCCGTTGAGTACCTGGAGGACAAGAACTTCGAATCCAACGAGGTCCGCGCCCTGACCCGTTCCCTCATCTCGGAGATGAAACAAATTTCGGAGAACAACCCCCTGTTTTCCGAGCAGATGCGGCTCAACATGGTCAACATCGACCATCCGGGCAAGATCGCCGATTTCATAACCTCGATTCTCAACATCGATCGCAAGGATCAGCAGAACATCCTCGAGACGCTGGACGTACACGATCGAATGATGAAGGTCCTGGTCTTCATCCGCAAAGAGCAGGAACTGATGAGCATCCAGCAGAAGATCATGAAGCAGATAAACGAGAAGATCTCCACGAGCCAGAGGGAGTATTTTCTCAAGGAACAGCTCAAAGCGATCAAGCAGGAACTGGGCATGCCGGTGGATTCCAAGTCCGGCGAATACCAGAGATTCAAAGAGACCATCGACAAGCTGGATTTGGACGGTGATATACGCGGGCAGGTGGAGCAGGAGCTGGAGAAGTTCAACCTGATGGACACCAATTCTTCGGAGTTCATGGTGACCCGCAACTACCTGGATACCATCACCAGTCTTCCCTGGAACGCCCCTTCGGTCAAAGAGGTGGACATGCAGCGGGCAAGGCGCATCCTGGATGAAGATCATTACGGTCTGGAGGATGTGAAGGAACGGATTCTGGAATACCTGGCCGTGCGCAAACTCAAGAAGGACAGCAAGGGGTCGATCCTCTGCCTGTTCGGCCCGCCCGGGGTCGGCAAGACCTCTGTAGGCAAATCCATTGCCCGGGCCCTGGACAAGAGCTTCTTCCGCTTCTCCGTCGGCGGCATGCGGGATGAGGCCGAGATCAAAGGCCATCGGCGGACCTACGTCGGGGCCATGCCCGGAAAGATCATTCAGGGACTGAAGATCGTCAAGACCAAGGACCCGGTATTCATGATCGACGAAATCGACAAGTTGGGCGTTTCCTTCCAGGGCGATCCATCCTCGGCGCTTCTGGAGGTCCTTGACTCGGAGCAGAACGTGGCCTTCCGGGATCACTACCTGGACCTTCCTTTCGACATTTCGGACATCCTTTTCATCACCACGGCCAATACCCTGGACACGATTCCCGCGCCGCTGCTCGACAGGATGGAGGTCATCCGGCTCTCCGGCTACATCAACGACGAGAAGGTGGCGATCGCCCGCAAATACCTGATTCCCAAATCCCTGGCGCGCGCCGGGTTGAAGCGAAAGGACGTGAACTATTCCAAGGCAGCCCTGTTGGACATCGCCGAAGGGTACGCCCGGGAGGCGGGGCTGCGCAACTTCGAGAAAGCCCTGGACAAGATCCACCGGAAGCTGGCCCGCAAATCCGTGCTGGAACAATTCTCGCTTCCGATTACCATCGAACCGGCCCAAATAGAAGAGTATCTGGGCAAACCGATCTTCTACGAGGAGGGGATCAAGAAGATCACCCGACCGGGCATGACTCTGGGGTTAGCCTGGACGCCGTTGGGAGGCGCCATGCTGACTATCGAGGCCGTAGCCAATCCCGGAAAAGAGGGTTTCCGGCTTACCGGACAGCTGGGGAACGTCATGCAGGAATCGGCGAACATCGCCTACACCTATGTCCGCCATATCGCCGGAGGTTTCGGAGTGGACAAGGAGTTCTTCGAGAAGAATCAGATACACCTGCATGTACCGGCCGGCGCAACCCCCAAGGACGGTCCTTCGGCGGGCATCACCATGGCTTCCTGTCTCCTGTCCCTGGCAACCGACCGGAAGGTGAAGAAATCCCTGGCCATGACCGGCGAGCTGTCCCTGGTAGGTCAGGTGCTTCCGATCGGCGGCTTGAAGGAGAAGGTGATCGCGGCCAAGCGCAACAAGATCAAACAGATCATCATTCCGGCGCAGAACGAGAAGGATCTTGAGGATATCCCGGACCACGTCAAGAAGGGGATCGAGTTTCATCCGGTTCAAAATATGGAAGAAGTGATCGAGATGTTGTTCGCCTAGTTTCCTAGTCCTTGAACAAACCTTTCGGAAGATCAACCGCTCCGCGCCGCAGCAAGCGGAACGGTCTCTCGGTAATGTCGAGAATCGTGGAGGGCATGCCCTGGGGTCTATCGCCGGCAGCCACAACCAGATCCACACGGCTTTCGAAAGCCGAACAGATATCGTCGATACGCCAGAGCGCCGGCTTGCCGCTGGCGTTTACACTGGTCGAGAAAAGCGCCCGGCCCAGTCGGTTCATTACCTGAAGCAGAAGGGGATCGTCGGGTATTCGCAGGGCAACCGTACCTGTTTTCTTTGCCGGGAAGATGACGGTCAAGGCGCCCGGCCAGTAGGGCTTCAGCTCCGACGGCAGGCGGCCTCCGGTGTAGCGGGGCAGCCACTGGAGGTCAGGGATGAGACGGAGAAAGGATTTTTCCTGCCTTCCCTTCAGTTCCCGGATCTTAACCTCCGCCTCCGGAACGACGCCGACGAAACCATAGATCGTGTCGCAGGGCATGATGACCACGCCGGTGCTCTGCAGCACCTCCACCAGGGCGTCGAGAAGCTTCGGATCATCGATTTCCAGTCTCACGGTTCTTCCGCCTCCTTACCGATACACTCACCAAGGCCAGCAGGATGGGCAGTCCCAGCCCGGTGGCTCTGAAAGGCCAATCCGCTCGCGGCTGCTTCGCTTTTCGGTGCAGGACCTTTCCCACCGTGTAGGTGCTCTTCCTGCTCGCCGCATCGGAAATACGAATTACCTTCTCTCCTTCTCGGAAATACCCGAGCTCCCTCGCCTGGAGGGTCAATCGTTCCGGATCGGAACCCAGAGCCCCTACTTCTGAGAGCAGTTCGCCGTTTATGCGCTCCAGATCGTCTATATTATCCTCCAGCGCTCCGCGATAGGCGGCAAAGCGGCGGTAGTCCAGCACTCCGCCGCTGCCGAAGAAAAAGAAAAGAACTGCGGCTACGAGTAAGCTGAAGATTATATAGACCACGATCCGGGGAACTTTCATTCTACCTATATCAACGGCGGAATTCGAGCTTCCCTTGATAATCTCGGGTACGTTTGGCTATTGAAAAAAGTGTTCATAAAGGTAATATTAGATTAATAGGGAAGATTAAGTTCCGATAATTAAATGGAACATCCCGTCCCAGGAGATATGTATGGCAAAAACCGAGGGAGAAACCGTACTGGATTCCGATCAGGAAGATATTGCCCTCTCCGACAGCGAACTGGATAACGTGCTAAAAAGCGCCGACATCACGGATGAAGCGCTCGACGGGGAAGAGAGCAATTTAGAGCAGTACGGTGTCTGGGTGAAGGTGGAACCTCACAACATAGAGGAACAGGCGGAGCAGAACATGTCGTTTGAACTTGCGGATCTGGGCAGCAGCAGCGAATCCGCTCTCACCGAGGAAGAAGAACAACTCCTGGGCGAATTGGAGGAGGACGAAGAAACCGACCTCGGCGATCTCTCCGGCCTCGAGGATGATCTGGAAGAATTGGGAAAAGGCAGCGCCTTTGAAGAGCAAGGAAGTGAAGAGGAACTGAGCGTCGAAGATCTGGATGTCGATCTTGAAGCGTTGAGTGACGAAACCCTCGAGGAGACGGGAGACCTGGAAGGATTTCCGGATATCGGAGGGGAGGAAGAGTTGAGCCTGGAAATCGAGCCGGATACGGAAATTGAGGTTCCCCTTTCCGATAGCGCGATCGTCGAGGAGCACTACGAAGACTTGGCCACGGTGGAAGGCGTACCTTCCACGCCCGGGCAGGCGCCGCCCAAAGGCTCTTCAAACATTCTCGAAAAAATCGAGCGAGATCTGAATCAGATCAAAACGGAGATACAGAGTCTGAAAAACGAACTCGCCGGTTTTGGCAAGGGAGGCCTGTCCACCGGAAAAGTCGATGTCGCCCCTGCCCCCTCCGGAGAGGAAGGGTTTTTCGAGAAGGGTGAGGATGAGACAATCGCGCTTACCGGAGACGAGTTGGATAATATCTTGAACACCGCCGATGTGACCGAAGAGGTCGAGTTTCCCGAGGAGAGTGTGGAAAGCCTGGAAGTCGAGGAATTTCCGGAAGGGGAGTTGGAGGAGTTACCCGGAGAAGCCGAAACGGGAGAAGAGGAAATCATGGAGCTCGGTTCCCTGGACCTGGAGGAGGAAGAGGCGCCTTCGGAGGAAATCAGTCTGGACGACAGCGAGCTTTCCCTGGAGGAGCTCGAATCATCCGAAGGCGAAGAGGAATCCATAGAAATCGATATCGGTGGTGCCCCTGAAGAAGAATTTAGTCTTGATGAGGTGCTACCGGCTGAGGAGCTGGGAACTCTGGAGGCGGAACCGGAGGAAATGGAGGGCTTGAGCCTGGAGGAACCCGGGGTCGAGGAGATCGAAAGTTCGGAGGCGCTCACCTTGGAGGAGCCGGCCGAAGACCTGGAACTGGAAGAGCTCGACGGACTGGACCTGGACGAATCCGGGCTCGAGGAAACCGAGACCCCGGAAGAGCTTTCTTTGGAGGAACCGGCTGAAGTGCTACCGGCAGAGGAACTGGAATTGGAAGAGCTCGACGAGCTGGGTCTGGAGGAATCCGGCCTGGAGGAGATCGCCGAGGTACTGCCGGCCGAGGAAGATCTGGAAGAACTGGGTTTGGAAGAAGCGGGGATCGAGGAGGTTGAAAGCCCCGGAGAGCTCACACTGGAGCAGATGCCGGAGGCAGAGGAGACCGGGGACGCCATAGAGGAGGTGCTGGCTCTCGATGAGTTGGAAGAAGGCGCCCCGGAAACCGATGAAGCAGAAGATCTCGAGCTTGCTGCCGAAGAGCTCAGCCTCCCGGAGGAGGAGTTGGAAGCAGAGAGCTCTCAGCCGATTTCCGGGGTGCTGAGCGAAGATCTGAGATCGGAGATCAAATCGGTTCTCTCCTATTTCGATCAGCTGCTCGAGGCACTTCCCGAAGACAAGATCACAGAGTTCGCTCACTCCGAATATTTCGTCCGCTATCAAAGGCTGTTTAAAGAGCTTGGTCTGGAGGCCTAATGGGTCTTCTCAAGCGAGCACGCTCGTTTCAAGGGGCGTCTCGCTCGGATCGCGCTACCTCTAGAGGTCTTCTCCGCAAGAGTCTTGAGCTCATCGATAAAATCCTTCCCCACCAGCAGGAACTGAAGCCGGGTATCGATCAGGAGGAGCTCGACGCGCCGGCTGCGGCCACCCTTTCGCATATCCCCACGGGCACGCAAAAGAAGTCCCCTGAAACCGTGCCCCGGACCTGGACGGAATCGGGACAGCCTGCACCCGGGGAAACCGAGGCAACTCCGTCCGAGAGCGCACGGCTCACCGAGGCCGATAGACTGGAACGCCTGTGGGCGGGGCTGAGGGAGATGGAGGACGGCATCGAGTCTCCGGGGCGGTTGTTCGCCCTGGTTAAGGAACAGCTGAAACTGGACCGGGCCGCCCTCCTGCTCTACGATCCGGTGCGCATGGTGTTCGCACCCTGGGCGGTCCACGGCTTCGATGAGACCACCAACCACCGCTTGCGCATTCCTCTGGGGGCCAACGATACGATGAATCGCCTGGCATCCGGAAAGGTGCATCTACTCTCAGGGCCTGAGGAGCTGCAACCATTCCAGCAGTTCTTCTCCTTTCGGGAGTTCTCCACGCTTTCGAATCTTCTTCTCGTTCCCTTCATACATGAGAGCAAGTTCATGGGGCTGCTCCTGAGCGCGGAATCCGATCGAACCGACCTGGATATCTTCACAACTCTCGCCGAGCGAGCCGCCAGACTCCTCTACGAGGCCCGGGAGAGGCACCTGGAAGGAGCGAAACGGGGTATACCGGAGCAACCCGAATCCCTCCGGCAGACAGTAAGAGCCGCCCTTCAGCCCTGTGTGGACCGGGGTTTCTCGCCGTTGATGATCCGGATCGATACGGCGACGCTCACGGAGTCCGTGCAGAAACGAAACCCCTTTATCGATCCCTTCCGACTCAACCAGGACATCTCCAGAGTCGTCCTGTCCCTCTTCCAGTCCCTGGGTTCCGTGTTTCAGGTAGACCGGGAGCGAATCCTCATCGTGGTTACGAACAAAACACAACCGATTCAAGAGGGGGACTCTGAGCTGCTGCTGTATCACCTGAAGGCAACTCTGGGCAGACTCCTGCCGGAGCTTGCCGAGCAGGATCCGATCGTTCTGGACGAACAGGTACGCATCCCGAGCCCCGATATCGAAGAGGCCCTCACCTACCTCGCCGAGATCGTCTGATGCTTGAAATCGTGACCGCCAGGAGCGGTCAGCCGACCGCCCGAGTCAAGGGTACCCATCTGCACTCGCCCTACGACCCCGAAAAGGAAGCCCGGCGCTTTCTCCGGCAATCGATCGGGCAGCTTAATCCGTCGACGATCCTGCTGCTCGGCGCCGGCTTGGGATACCTGTATCGGGAAATGACGCGCAGCTTTCCAGCCGCCAGGCTGGTCGTCGTGTTCTATCACGAAACCGTCTGGAAATCTTTCGCTCCCGCTCTGCCCCCGGGGACGTACTGGCACCCCGGAGAAAGCATAACCGTGCTGCAATTCCTGCGTTCCCGGATCCACGAGCTGGAAGCCGAGGGGTTGGCGGTCGTGGAATGGCCGTCAAGCGCCAGAGTTTTTCCCGAGGAGTCTCTGCGCGCCAACCAGGCGCTCCGTCAGCTGTTCAGGGAGATCCGCGGGACGTTGGTAACCACCGCTGCGTTGGGCAGGCGCTGGCTGAGAAACAGCTTGGCAAACTTCCTAGGCATCGACGAGATTTTTCCGCCGGTTTCCGCGGATACCGGCAAGGGGCCGACCGTGATTGCCGCTGCGGGCCCCTCTCTTCAGGAGGGAATCGATTTTCTTGCCGCCTACCGGGATAAGATCGGCCTCTGGGCTCTGCCCTCCTCCCTGGACTTCCTGTTGAGCCGGGACCTGGTACCGGACACCGTGGTTTTGACCGATCCGAGCTACTACGCCTTCACTCACCTGCGATGCGCGAGGGATCACCGTCTTCATTTGACGATGCCGCTTTCCGCGGCCAGGGGTTCCTGGCGAATTTCCGCCCGGGTATCCCTGGTGAACCAGGAAACCCCCGTCGAACGGGTATTGTTGGCCGAAGCCGGCGTTCCTGCTCCCGCCGTACCCGCCCAGGGAACCGTTGCGGCAACGGCGTTGCTCCTGGCACTGGGACAGCAGAGGGGTCCGGTGATTTTCGCGGGTTTGGATTTCTGCTACAGGGACATCCTCTCCCATGTGCGCCCGAACAACTTCGAAAACTGGCTTGCTCCGAAATCGAATCGCCTGGCCTGCCTGCACCACCAGCTCTTCGCACTGGCCGCGGAACAGGCACCGGCCAGAGGGGGGAGAAACAGGGGGACTTTGGCTCTGGATACCTACGCCGGCTGGTTCGCCGAGATCGGAAGTGCCGACGGCAGCAGGAAACGGATCTACAGGCTGCATCCCTCCGACATCGAGCTGCCGGGTATCGACGGCATCAGTGAAACCGAGCTGGAGCGCCTCATCCGCAGCGGCAAGAGCAGCAGCGCAGGCGGTGGAGAGCAGCGGGAAAAACCGCCGCTCCCGCTGAAACGCTATCCATCCCGGGAAAGGCGGACCGATATCGTCTCCGCCCTGCTCGCCGGCTGGGTCGAACGAACGGATCAGCTCATGGCGGCGGTTCACGCCGCAGCTTCTCTGGAGCCTCTGATGAACGATCCCGACGCCCTGTCCCTGCTCTACCTCTGCAACGCCGCGGAATTGACGGAAATGCGGAGAATCCTCCGCCTGCAGGGGCGGGAGGCTGCGGTGCGCAAAACCGGTGCCGTATTGGAAAACCACAGGTTTTTTCTCCGGGGCCTGTGCCGGGAAATTTCGGGAAGCAAATGAGCACGCCCTCGATCATCGAACGAAACCTCCTGGCGCTGTCGGCAAATCATCCCGAGCTCGGCCGCTCGATAACCCGCACCGATCCCAGCCCGAACGTGCGCATGATCGAGAGCCGCAATGGGTTCCAGGTTCCGGCCTATCTCGGGGCGGGAAGATCCGTGCAGATGCACTCCACGGTGGATCCGCAAACGGAGGGCCGCCGATTTTTCCAGAACTACGGCGGGGCCGGCTACCTCGTGTTTCTAGGTCTGGGAGGAGGTTATCAGATTCGCCCGTTCGTAGGCAGCTCCGCCAGTGCGAGAATCATCGTCGTGGAGAAAGAGCTCGCCTTTGTACGCTCCGTTCTCGAGCAAATCGATATGAGACCGATCCTTCTCGATCCGCGGGTTCGGCTTCTGGTCGGGGAATCGGCCGAGGATATAAAGACGTTTCTGCTCTCCGACTACCTGCCGGCGATCTACGGGGACTTGAAAACCGTACCGCTGCGGCCCAGCGTCGAGGCCGGGGGCCGGTATTATGCCGAGCTGATACAGTCGATCCAGGAACTGATCGGCATGGTTGCGGATGACTACACGGTTCAAGCCCAGTTCGGCAAGAAATGGTACGTGAACACGCTGGCCAACCTGCCCGTGGTGGAAAAATCCACGGTGACCGTGAAGCCGGTGCAGCGGGCATTCATAACCGGCGCCGGTCCTTCCCTGGAGTCCCAAATCCCCGAGCTGCGTACGATCCGGGAGACTGGATTTCTCATCGCCTCGGACACCTCCCTGCCGGCGCTGCTCGCCTACGGAATAAGACCGGATCTGGTGATTTCCATAGACTGCCAGCTGGTCAGTTACCATCACTTTCTCCAGGGCATGCCAGAGCGGGTGCCCCTGCTCCTGGACCTGGCTTCCCCGCCGGTGTTGACCCGCCTGAGTCGGTGCAGCGCTTTCTTTACGAGCAGCCACCCGCTGTCGTTGTATCTGAGCTCCCACTGGAGGCCGTTTCCGTACATCGACACCTCGGGAGGCAACGTCTCCCACGCCGCGGTGTCCCTCGCTCAATTTCTGGGGGCCAAGCAGATCTATCTCCTGGGAGTCGACTTCTCCTATCCGGAGGGCAAGGCCTACTGCAGAAATACGTATCTGTATCCGCTGTTTCGATCCCAGGAATCCCGCCTCAATCCCCTGGAAAGCCTGTTTCTGTCCTTCATTCTAAAAAACGCGACGATCATGAAAGACAGGGTCCAGGGGGCTCTGCGCTACACGACCAGACCTCTAATCGGCTACAAGGAACGGCTGGAACGCTACCTGCAGGATTGGGATGTCCAGGTGATCCCCCTACCGGGCAGGGGAGTGCCCCTGGAGTTCAAGCACAAGGGCCGACAGGAGGGGCGGCACCAGGGACATATCCTGGCTGCGGGCGCCCCGAAAACGGACTGGCGGGCATTCCTGAACGGGTACCTGCAGGACCTACAGGCTCTGCCTCGTCCATCCTCACCGATCAGCCGATACCTGTATGGGCTCGATGAGACCCAACGCTCTCTCTGGCTTACCCTCTACCCGGCTGCTGCTGCCTTTCGCGAGCACGATCCCCAAGATCAAACACGGGAACACCGGCTTCTGAGCCGGGTCCGGGATTGGTCAATAGCGGTGGCTAAGCGCTTCTTGGATAGATGATCCCCGCATAGCCCACGAAGAACGGACTCGGCGACACGTCGTAGCTCGTCCTGTATTCCAGAAGCTCTCCGGCTTGAGCACCGTTCTGTTCGGCAAAACGGGCCGCCGCCACCGCCCCGCCGACGGAGCAGGCGGACCGCTCACGACCGGCAAGATCCAGAGCTTTGTCGAGCTCCATGGCGAGCAGGGCTTCGATGACGCGCCGATCGTTTACCTCTTTCACCCACTGCACCGCCCGGGCTCCGGTTCCCTTCGGCGTGAAACCGTAGTTGTCCCCGTAATGGGTCAGATCCGTTGAACCGATAACCGCAACGTTCCTGTCCAGACGTTTGGCGGCCGCCGCCAGCTCCGTTCCCAGCTGCAGCGCCTCCGCGGAAGGCGAGGCCCGCAGGTGCAGAGCCCTGGCTTCCGGATGCAGATACTTCAGCAGGGGCAGCTGAATCTCCACTGTATTGTCGGCGTAGCGATCCTCCCTCAGGGAAAGGCTGTCGCGGAGAAGCTCGAGCAGCTCCACGTCTGCGGCCAGCACTCCCAGGGGCGTTTCATAACCCTCCTCGAAGGCGGCCAGCAGGCCGGAATGGGGCGCCAGATGCCCCCCCACCACGACAATCGTCTGCGCATCCTGGGAAATACTCTGGAAAACGTGACAGGCGATCGAGCCGGAAAAACTCCAGCCCGCGTGAGGGGCGACGCCGGCGACCGCGTTTCCGGCCGGTTTCTCCAGCGAACGGCGGAACTCCTCGATATTCCGAACCGTCTGGTCTTTTCCCCCGGGATACCAGCCCGGCGGGAGGCTCCGCGGGCGCACCTTCATTCCAACACCTCCTTCCCCCAAAAAGAGTATACTTCCATCAGCGATTTGCCTATAATAATAGTAAGATGAATCGGCGGATCCTCGGCTTTTATTATATCATAAGCATGCTGTTTTTGCTATTTATCCTGCTTTTTGCAGCCTACCGCCTCAAGATCACGATCGACGGCAACAGGGAGGAATCCGAGAAGGCGTTGGAGACCCTGCGAATCTCGGCGCTCTCCATCTATCTGGCCGAAGGGGATTTCGACGGCGAGTACTTCAGGACCGCCATGCGGAAGAGCTTCTCGGAAACCGACCGCCTGCTTCTGCTGGCCATCTACTCTTCCCGGGAGGGCATCTACTATCTTATTTCCAGGGATGAAAGCTACCTCAGTGCGGCTCCCGGGCAATCCGACCGGGCGCCCTGGCGGGGCGAACCGGAATACACGGTGCGTCCCGTGTACGAGAACAGAATTACCCGCCGGTTCAGTCCGGGTATCAGGCAGGACCTGCTGATCGACGGGATCTTTCGGGATCTGGAGAAGGAGCAGGTGTACCCGATCTTGCGGGAAATCTTCTACATCCTCCTCGTATATCTCCTGATAGCCAGTGTGTTCCTTCTGTATGCCGCCACCGTGATAGGTCCGGGGGAAAAACGCCTCCCCCGGTCAAAGAAGCTCCGGCCTTCGCCGTTGACCCCGCCGGCTTCGCGCCTTCCACGGGAACCGGCGACCTCTTCCCCGGGCTTCACCCCCGATGCGGCGGCAAGTCTGTTTTCACCGGCCACGGGTTTGGGATGGAGCCAACATCTCTCCCCGCGCCTTACATCAGAGCTGGAAAGAGCCGCAGGCTCGGACCAGGATCTGTCCCTCATGTTCATCAGCTGTACGACCGGTACTATCAGGGACCTGGCTCTCTCCATTTTGGAAGCCTTTCCCCTCCGGGACCTGGCCTTCGAGTACGACTCATCCACTGTCGCTGTTATTCTTCCGGATAAGGATCTGGACCAATCTCTGCGGGAAGCCAGGGATTTCCAGAAGAGGTTGTCTTCCCCCTCCACAACAGCGCAGGCACCGCTTGCCATCGGACTCAGCGCCCGCAACGGCAGGCTGGTCAGCTCGCACCGGCTGCTCAGCGAAGCCGGGCAGGCTCTGAAACAGGCCGAATCTTCGGAGGGAGGGGGTATCGTTGCCTTCCGCGCGGATCCGGACAAATACAGGGCCGTCATCGCCGCCCGATCCGCGCGCCCCGTCCGATCCGCCCGATCCGCAGGTCGCAGCCGCTAGGCTAACGCTCCTCCTACTGCTCCTCACTCTTGAGCGCGCAGGTCCTCGATACTCTTGAGGATCCCCTTTACCCGCCATTCGGATACTTTGTAGATGAAGGTCCCGTTTTCGACGGTCGCGTAGTACTGATCACTCCCGGCCTGCCCGCTCACGAGGAGACGAAAATCCCGGTCATCCACCGTGCTGATCAGAATCCTGGCGGCCGGATCGGCAAGGCCGGTCTCCGCGGCGCTGACCCCATGAGCGAACTCGGTGCCTTCCAGATCGGCCAGGTTACCGGCTAAAAGATCGACCTTGCTGTTGTCCAGATCGACCTCTGAACGATCCACGAGCTTCCAGACGGCCGGCTGCTCGGAGCTGAGCACCAGCGTGTACCGCAGCTCTTCGGGGCCCTGGTCCTCAAACTGCAGGGTGCTTTCCACGGAGATCCGCATAATACTCTGTCCCTCCAGATCTTCGGGAAAAATGCGCAGGTAGGCCCAGAATCGCTCCTCCGCGTCCAGATAGTAGTCAAAGCTGCGGTTCGACAGCAGGATCTCATTGCTTCCCCCCAGCCGTACATAATCGTCCTCACCCCCGACGACGGATTTTCCGACGATGAGGTCCGTCAATTCGCCGCCGGAAGAGTCGAACAGCTGGATGCGCCTGGGCGCCTCGTTTTGGACCTCGAACTCCTCCCAGGCATCGGGATTGCTGGTAACGACACGGGTGCGCGCCAGATCAGCGAGAAAATCCAGAAGTGCTTCGATGCGGGATGAAGAGGCCGGATACTCCTGCTTCGCCCCGGGCAGGATCCAGGAATCTCCCCGTTTCTGCAACCGCAGGTTCCCCTGGCCGGTGCTGATGCGGATCTCCGCCACCCGATCGCGCAGCTGTCGATTGAAGCCGGCGATAAGAGGAGATTCCGCCTCCCGGCGCCCGACTCTGGCCGGAGAGAACACCAGCCCTAAGATATAGGTGCCGGCCAGCACGGCGATGCATATACCCAGGATGAGGACCTTACGTCGAAAAGATAACACCGCCATTGCCTAACCCTCCTGTTCCCTCAGGGCGACTTTACGCCGCCGCATAATGAAGCGAAGGACGCCGAAAATGATCACACCCAAAGGAACGACAATCAAGTTGAACATCTGCGTAAACATGGCGGCCCGCAGGCGCGCCTCCGGGTCCTGGATCTTGTTGAGCCGCATGTCCCGGGCCACCCGCGTCTTGATCTCCAGGAGATCCTCTGAATTGCTGAGCCACTCCGCAGAATTGGCGAGAAACTCCAGATTGTAGCTTCCTCCGCTGTACTGATACAATTCGCTGGCGAAATCCGCATCCCCGATCACGATCAGCCGCGTCTCCTCGCTGCGTTCGATGACCTCACTCCAATCTCGCTCCTCCCCGACCCTCTGCGGAATCTCCCGATCGGCGAAGTAACTGGAGAAGGACCCCCGCAGGGTAACACCGAGGGTGTACTGGCCCTCCTTTTCGTGGGGCATGTATTCCAGCATGGCCGCCCGCTGCGGATTGGTTTCGAAGGGCTCCTGATCCTGAATCCAGGCCTCCGGGGTGGTCTGGAGGAGCTTCTCCGCTTCCACGCCGGGCCGTTCGACGATCTCCAGCGGGCTGGCCCAGAGAAGATCCAAACCCTGGAAGCGGGCGGTTATCGGATTGTCCTTGGACACGAACTGATTGGCCACGGTGATCCAGAAAGGATACTTGTCCATCACCTCCCACATGATCTGTCCGAATACCTGCCGGGGGATACGGAAGTTCTTCGCGTAGGTGTCCAGCACGTAGGCCTGCTGCACCAAAACGCCGTAGTGCTCCAGCATGGATAGGGCGTCGGTGTTCTCGAGTTTTTGGGGAACGATCCCCCTCATTAGATCCAGATCCAGACCTTCCACGGCAAACAGCACCCGCCCGCCCCGCATGATGTACTGGTCGATGGGAAACAGATCGAAGGATTCCAGATCACGGGCCCCCAGGACGAAGAGCACATCCAGATCTTCGGGAATCTCCTCTCCCCTGCCGACCGGACGAACCGAAAAATCCGCCGAAAGACTTCCCAGGAGGGAGCCGAAATCCGTTTGGATCTCCCGAGAAGCATCTCCGATCAGGATGCCGATGGAGCGTTCCTGCTCCGTGACGATTTTCCGCACTCTGGAGGTCAGATCGTACTCGAGCGACTCGACTTGAGAAACAACCGGAATGGTTTCGTAGCGGTCGAGGTATTGAATCACGATTCCCGTATACACCTGGGCGAAGCTGCGTTCATCCTGCTCGATCACTTCGATCTGCTGGGGGAATACACCCAAACTCTCCGCCTGGCTCAGGTTACCCGATCTCACCGGATCGACGACCTGCACCTTGATCGCACCCCGGGAGTACGCCGCATATTCGTATAGTAGATCCTCGATCTGGAAGGGGAAGGCATACAGAGACTTCAGCTTGTCGGACACGTAATAGGTCAGGTACACCCGATCCGGGATATCCCTGAACAGTTCCCTGGAAACCCGAGAAATCGTGAAAGCCTTGTTTTCCGTCAGATCGATTCTCGAGAAATAGCGGCTGGCATTCAGGCCAACCAAGAGGATGAGCACCAGTCCCAAGACGAACAGTATAATTTCGGCGCGCTTTTTCATCTCAAAAGTTCCCCCCTACCATTTCCTGAACACGAGAGTTTTGGTGTTGAGATACAGGAACAGGGCACTGACGATGCCGTAGTACAGCAGGTCCCTGGTATCGATCAGGCCTCTCTGGAAGTTGGAGAAGTGGTACCCCAGGGAGACGAAATTCACAACTCCGGCTGCCCAGGGTGGAATGGCAAAGACCCGATTCACCTGGGAGATGAGGGTGAGCACGAGCAGAACGAACAGGCTGATCAGAAAAGAGCTGATCTGATTGGCCATCAGGGAAGAGACAAACAAGCCGACGGAAATTCCCGCCGCCCCCAGGAGCACCACTCCGATATATTGTCCCAGGATCTCGCCCCAATCGAAGTCTCCGAATCTGCTGAGCAGCAGGGGAAGGGGAAGCGTCAGGGCGATCATGATCACCAGCAGAGTGAGGGCCGCCAGAAACTTGCCGATCACCAGAGTGCTCTCCCGGTACGGCAGGGTCATCAGCACCTCCATGGTTCCCAATTTCTTCTCCTCCGCCCAGCTCCTCATGGTGAGCGCCGGCATTACGACGATGAATACTATCGGAATGACCGAGAAGAAATTTCTGAGAGAGGCGATATTGCCGGCGAAGAAGGATTGCACAAAGAAGATCCAGATACTGGAAAAAACCAGGAAGGTGACGACCAGGATGTAGGCAATGGGTGAGTTGAAGTAGGACTTCAGCTCCTTCTTTATGATCGGTAAGATGTTATTCATGATTTCTCACCTCCCTCCCGGGTCAATTTGATAAACAACTCTTCCAGACTGAGTCGCTTGGGCACCATCGCCAGGATCTTGTACCCCCGGTCGACTGCCCAGTCGAACACGGCCTCCTCAGCCCCTGAATCGGGCAGCAGCGCCACCTGAACCTTGTGAAGATCTTTGCCGGGGGTCGAAATCTGCAGCAGCTCCCGGACTCCCGGTACCGTTTTCACGCCGTCGGGCTTGCCTCTTCCCTTGAGCAACACCTCCAGCAGCACTTCCCCCTTCATCTCCCGATTGATCTCCTCCGCGGTTCCCTTGGCCACGATCTGTCCCTCATTGAGGATCAGCACCCGACCGCAGGTGGCCTCCACCTCCTGGAGAATGTGCGTTGAAAGAATTACGGTTTTCTCCCTGCCCAGACGTTTGATCAGCTCCCGGATCTCGATGATCTGGTTGGGATCCAGGCCCGTGGTCGGCTCGTCGAAGATGAGGATATCGGGATCATGAAGAATCGCCTGGGCCAACCCGGTTCGCTGCCGAAAGCCTTTCGATATGGTATCGATGCTTCGGTAGACAACCGGCTCCAACCCGCATTCTTCTATGGCCCAGTCGATGCGCTCGTTCTTCTCCTTTCCCTTCAGAGAACGGGATTCGGCCATGAAGCTGAGGTACTCCATGACGTTCAGGTCCGTGTACAGCGGCGCATTCTCCGGAAGATACCCGACCAGCCGCTTGATCTCCAGGGGTCTTTCGAAGATATCCCAATCGTTGATCCTGGCCGTTCCAAAACTGGGGAACATGTAGCAGGTAAGGATTTTCATGATCGTGGTCTTACCGGCGCCGTTGGGACCGAGCAGCCCCACCACCTCCCCGGGGTTTATGGAGAAGTTCACTCCCTGCACCGCTTCCAGAGATCCGTACCGCTTGCCGAGGTTACTCACCTCAATCATGAACTCACCTCTCTTTCGAATTTTATGCCTAAAATAATGTCAAAACTTACGAATCGTCAAGGTTATCACTCTACGTAGGGCAGATCGATGACCTGCAGATCCCGCGTGAGGAAGGTTCCCGGAAAGATCTGCCTGGCCTGGTGAAGCAGTCGTTTCAGCTCCCGCTCGGTGTAACGGGGACTGTAGTGGATGAGCCCCAGCCGGTCGACTCCTCCCTCCAGGGCGATTTGGGCGGCCTGGGTTGCCGTCAAATGCTTCTTGTCCACGGCGTCTTCCTCCAGGTCTTCGCCGAACATACCCTCGCATATCAGCAGATTCGAACCCCGGACAAAATCCGGCAACCCGGGAACCCAGGTGGTATCCGTGACGAAACTGAACTTCCTTCCCTTTCGCTGCGGGCCCATCACCTGCCCGGGTTGAACCTCAACGCCTGAATCCAGCCGCACCGCGGTTCCGGATTGGAGAGTCGACCACATGGGACCCCTGGGAACACCCAAGCCTTGAGCCGCATCCGGATCGAACACACCGGGACGCATATCCTCCTCCAGGCAGTAGGCCAGGCAGGGTTTGGTGTGATGCAGCAGCCGGGAACGAATCCGATAACCCTCGCCTTCGAACACGGTTTCCTGACCTGTTACCTCTTTCACCACGATCTCGTAGTTGATGTACATATCGAGGATTCTCCGGCTGGCCTCCACGTATTCCCTGGTCCGGGGCGGACCGATGATGTACAGAGGCTCGTTTCTCTCCACCTGGGAGGAAAGCATCAGGATCCCGGGGATGCCGGTTACGTGGTCGGCGTGGGTGTGGGATACGAGGATGACCGAAATCTTCTTCCAGCGCAGGGCCAGGCGGCGCAGGGACACCTGGGTGCCTTCGCCGCAGTCGAAGAGAAACAGCTCCCCCTCCCGACGCAGCAGCACCGAGGTGAGGGCCCTGTTGGGCAGGGGCATCATGCCGCCGGTTCCGAGCACGAACAGTTCCATATTCATAGGCGTGAGGCTCTGTCATTGGTAACACAGAACGGCGAGTTAAGGAAGGCATCCATGCCCGAAGGTCCGCTTCCATCCTCAGCCGATGATGAGGCAACTTCGGCCGCCGAGCGGAAAGCCCGGGGCGGAGCGCTCGATGTGGGACCTTAACTGCCGCGGGGGAAAGAACAACGGCACATTGACCGGGCATTGCCGTAGAGGCTATAGTACTTAAGAGCTTCGAATGCAATCGAGACGCAGCGGCGCGGGCTGACCGGAAGTCGAAAGGAGGAGTGATGGCGCGTGAGCGCAGCGAAATCCCCGAGTTACCGGTACTACTGGTCGATGACGAACCGGCCGTGCTTTCCGGCATGACCAAGATTCTGAAATCCGCCGGGATCGACAACCTGCACACCTGCAGCGACTCCCGGGAAGTTCTCCCCTTCCTGAAGCAGCAGGAGGCGGAGGTCATCGTGCTGGACATCACCATGCCCCACCTTACCGGGGATGTTCTTCTCAAAGCGATTCACGAGCGCTATCCCCATATCCCCGTCATCATCGTCACCGCCTCCGAGGACATCGACATGGCCGTAGGTTGCATGAAGGAGGGGGCCTTCGATTACATGGTGAAGGCGGTGGAACCGAACCGGCTGACCAGCGGCATACGGCGGGCGGTGGAGATGCGCCGTCTGGCCCGTCGCTATGAAAGCTTGAGGGAACGGCTGCTGGCCGAAAATCTCGCTCACCCCAAACACTTCAGCCGGATTGTTACCCGCAATCCCCGGGTTCAGGCCATCTTTCGGTTCATCGAATCGATCGCCCCAACCTCGGAAACCGTTTTGCTCACCGGTGAAACGGGGACGGGCAAGGAGCTGTTTGCCGAGGCGATCCACGCGGCCAGCGGCGCAGCCGGACCTCTGGTCAAGGTGAACACCGCCGGACTGGATGACAACGTGTTCGCCGATACCCTCTTCGGACACAGCAAGGGCGCCTACACCGGCGCGGACAGCGAGCGCAAAGGTCTGATCCAGCAGGCAAACACGGGAACGCTGTTTCTCGATGAGATCGGAGATCTGTCGGCGGCCAGTCAGATCAAGCTGCTGCGGCTTCTCGAATCCCGGGAGTACTACCCCCTCGGATCCGATCTTCCCCGCTCCACGAGCGCGCGTTTCGTCATTGCCACCCATCGGATTCTCTCCGAGCTGGTTGCGGCTGAACGATTCCGGCGCGATCTGTACTTCCGCCTGCAGACCTACGAGATACGCATACCCCCGCTGAGGGACCGTAAAGACGACCTTCCCCTGCTGCTCGATCATTTTCACGGCCTGGCCGCGGAGAAGCTGAACAAAAAGCGGCTGGCCATCCCTCCCGAACTGCTCACCCTGCTGGAAACCTACGACTTTCCCGGAAACGTGCGCGAGCTCCGCTCCATGGTTTTCAACGCGGTGAGCCGCCAGAGGGAGAAGATGCTGTCCCTTCAGCCGTTTCGGGAAGCCATGGGCTATGCCGGGGAGGAGGTACGACCCGAGTCGGCTGAGGAGGCCCTGGTTTTCCCGGAAAAACTGCCCACCCTGAAAGCGGTGACCGAGGGGTTGATCGAAGAAGCCCTGTCCCGGGCAAAGGGAAATCAGGCGATCGCCGCGGGTCTGCTCGGCATCACTCCGCAGGCGCTGAGCAAGCGCTTGAAGAGACGCAGAAACAGCCAAGAGGAAACCGAAGAGGAATGAGCCCTGTGGGCAGCCTCACCTGGCTTCGATTCAATACCCTGTCGGTGGGATCCCTCACCACTACCCTGCTCCTGGCCCTGATCACCGGCTATCTGCTGTCCCTGAAGCACAAGCGTCCGGACACCTGGTACCTGGCCGGATATCTGGCCGCGTTGCTGATCCTGCTGCTGTCCTACACGGTTCGTTACTCCCTGTTTTCGAGCATCTCCAGCCATACCCGACAGTTCTCGAATTTGATCGTCTTCGGCGTCGTTTGTCTGGTCCAATTCGCCTACTGGTACGGCACGAACCATCATCGGTTGGAGTCCCGTATCGTTTTGATCGTTTCCCTGAGCGCCGCCCTGATCGTCTGGGGCTCGCTGTTCATCAAGCGCAGTGCCTCGATCACCTATGACTTCAAGGCCGAATATTTCTCCCTGAGCTTCGGGTCCAAGATCAGCTACTTCATCCTGATCGGATATCTCTGGTCCATCCAGGTCCTGCTCCGCAAGGTGGTTCGTTCCTCCAAAGCGGAAAGTGCGCGCAGCGCCTCGGTTTTCCGCCATATCCTCCGCCCGGCGGGCCGGGAGGCGCACTCAGCCCGCAGCTTCGCTCTGCTCACCCTGGCCACCACGGCGATCGCCCTCAGCTACCTGCTGTACCAGACGGCGGTGATATCCACGAATACTTACACGCTGGTGTTCAACAACGGTTCCCTGCTGCTCTGCCTGCTCGTCTTCATCGCATACGTCAACAACGCTCCCCAGCCGACCAGCTACGTTTCCAAGCTGACCGGGATTCCCCTGGCCGTGATCATGGTGGCGTTCGGGATTACGGCCAGCGCCCTTATGCCGGTGGTCCAGGGCGGCCTGGCGGACCTGTACCGAAGAGAAATCGAGCAGGCCAAAATAGCGATCCGGAACCGGGATTGGACGGGCCTGTCCCCTGACGTTGCCTACATCCTGTCCATCGACACGGCTTCGCCGCAGGTTGTATACGCCCCACAGCCGCTGTCGCCGCAGGAGGCAAACAGACTGGCCAGGTATCACGGCTGGGAAGGATTGATCCCGGAACGGGAGGGACTGACGCCTCGCTTCATGTATCTCGACGTCGCGGATACGAGCAGCTTCTACCTGTTCTACACCGTCGAGTCGGGAGAACGAATCTACCGGGTCGGGCTGCCGTACCGGGACTATCGTCTTTGGATCCACCGGTTCACCTCCAAATTGGTACTCGTAGCCGTTGCTACCTGCATCCTCGTTGTTCTCGGTTTTCCCCTCGCCTTCCGTAGAGGCTTGGTGAAGCCCCTGGTCACCCTCTACGAGTCCGTCCGACAGGTCTCTTCGGGGAACTACCGCATGTACGTGCCGGTCCCGTCAGAGGACGAGGTCGGACAGCTGGCCCGCGGGTACAATCAGATGGTTTCCTATCTGAGAGCAGCCGAAGGGAATTTCAAGGCCCTGGCCGAAAACTCGGCCGACGCCATCCTGATTCTCTCCGACGAGGGACGGATCCTCTACGCCAACCAACGATGCAGCCGGATTTCAGGATACAGCTCCACCGAGTTGAGGGACAGGCACTTCAGCGACCTGGTTCATGAGGATGAGCTGGCCTTGGTATCCAGCCGCTTCAGCGAGAGAATGGCCGGAGGGGATCCCCCGCAGCGTTACGAAACCCGCATTGTGTGTAAGGACAAGCGGGTGATTCCAGCCGAAATCACCGGTGCCCGAACAACCTGGCAGAAGAAAGCGGCGGAGGTGGTGATCATCCGGGACGTCTCGGAGCGCAAGGAGACCGAACAGCAGCTGCAAGCCCAGCAGCAGCAGCTGATGCGTGCCGACAAGCTGGCCTCTCTCGGAGCGCTGGTCGCGGGGGTGGCCCACGAGGTGAACAACCCGAATCAGGTGATCGGCATGAACACCCGCTTTCTGCGTAACGGATTGCCCCGCCTGTTCACTCTGGCGGAGTCCCCAGAGCAGGTGGATGAGACGATCCGTCTATCAGGAATGAGATATGACGAGTTCAGGGAGGCCGCCCAAGCGGCGGTTTCCGAGATCGAATCCAGCACGGTCCGGATCGAGCATATCGTCTCGGAGCTGAAGAGACTGGTCCGGGGCGGTGCCAAGGGTACTCGCGAGCCCACCGACGTCAATCAGGTGGTCCGCACTATCGCGGATCTGTCCCGGCACATGATCGTCAGAACCACGGATTTCTTTGTACTCGATCTGCAGAAGGACCTCCCCCGAATCTCCGCCGACAGGATCGGGTTGGAGCAGGTAGTGCTGAACCTCCTGCAGAACGCCTGCCAGGCCCTGCCGGACAGAAAACGACGGGTGCGCATATCAACCCGGCTCGATGCCAAGCCGCAGACCCTGATCATCGAGGTAGAGGACCAGGGCACGGGCATTGCTCCGGAGGCCATGCCGAAACTCACCGATCCTTTTTTCACGACCCGGGGTGAGCAGGGCGGTACCGGGCTCGGCCTATCCGTATCTCAACGCATAGTTCGCGAGCACGGCGGTACAATGAGTTTCCGCTCGACCCTCGGCCGGGGGACCACGGTTACGGTGAGCCTGCCCGTGGCAGCCGGCAGGGGGGCTTGAGCCTTTCTAATCGGGAAGCTCGAGGGAAGCGGCTTGCATAGCTTCCAGAGGCTTCTTGTCTCTCTGTACAGCCTCGGGATGGGTGAGAAACACCGAAACACCGTCGCCGAAACGGCTGAGCAGGCTTTCGGCCGCCGCCCTGAGCTGTGCGGGGGTGCAGGAGATCAGGGCATCCCGCCGGGCCTGACGCTCTTCATCGGCTATTCCCAACAGCTCCCGTTTCAATGCCACGAAACTCTTTTCTCCGGGCGCCATCGGCCTGTCCTCCTTTCCCGCCGCACCGAGCACGATTTTCTCGAACGCATCCGCGTCCATATCGATCCGGGAGGCGAATGCCAGCGCCTCCCGAAAGATTTCCAGACTGGTCAAGGTGTTCGGATCCCTGTAGGAGGAGAAGCCGAACAGCGCCTCCAGGCCGTTCGCCGCCGCCACGGCGCCGTAGGCGCCCCCCTGCATGCGGATCCTTTCCCAGAGGAACCCGGTGCTGAGGAAGTGGGCCAGCACCGCTTCGTGGGCGTGTTCCCTGCTCCCGAAACGGCTGGCCGGAAACGCATGAGCAACGAAGCTCACGTTCATCGAACCCACCAGCGTCTCCGTCGATGCCGCCGGAAGAGAATCAATCGGAAAGACGGTTGTGAAATCGCCGCCATCCACCGCGGGGATCCGTTCGCCTGTCAGGGAATCGATCAGCCCGCCGGCAACCTCCATTGCCCTTCCGGCCGCCTTCTGCTCGCAGGCCAGGTTCACGGTGACCAGGGACGGGTCTATCAGGGAGGCCCTGACGGCTTCCAGGAGGGAAGCAAGTTCGTCGTAACTCCCCTTTCCGTTTTCAAGCGCGCGGTTCAGTCCGTCCAGCCAGACGTACTGGGAGACGCCCTCCCACTGCTCTTCGATCACCGAAGCGGCGGATATGCGGGCAGCGGCCCGCAGAGCCGCGTAGTGACTGCCTCCGGGTACCAAGGACGCCTTGAGATCGTTGCGCATCTCCAGGAGGATGGTCTGAAGGCGGCTGTAATCGCGAAAATCCGCCTTGCCGAGCAGATCCCCCACCAGCCGGACCGCGGTCTCGAGATTCCGCTCCAGCATCTTCACCCGGAAAATCAGGCGGCCCTTGACCTTTCGCTGCGGCCGATTCGCCGTATCGGCACTCAAGGAAGCACCGAATCCGCCGGTGTGGAGGGACAGCCTGCGCGCCATATCGTAGTACGGCACACCGGGTATACCGCTGCCGCGAACGGCCCGGCTGAAAACGGGCAGGAGATGAAGCAGCCGCCGGTCCAGCGCAGCGGTGTCGAAGGCCAGGTCCAGATAGACGATGCCGTTGGTATACAGGTCGTGGTACAGCAGGGGAAACGATGGTTGGGGGCTCGGGGATTCGGTAGGAACGGTTTCCACCTCCCGGCGCAGATCCGTCAAATGCAGGGCGGGAATGCGGGCCAGAACCTCGGGATCGTCCTGCTGCTCCTGGAAGTCCTTGAGCTGCTCGAGCTCCTGCTCAAGCTGTTCGATCCCCTCCGGTCCCCAGCCTTCCAGAACCGTTCGAAGCTCCCGCTGTTCCTCCTCCTGTTCCCGGCGTTGCTGATCGGGGTCGGGATGGACCAGCACCGTGCTCCGATGAGGATTGCTCACCAGATACTCGTCTATCAGCCGCTCGAAATAGCCTCCACCTGCGACCCGGGCCTTCAGCGCATCCATCGGCCGGCGGAACTCGAGGGTCGTGTGAGGGTCGCTTCCATGCAGCCACCCCCGCAGAGCACGCCGCATCAGGGTCAGGGAGTACGGCCGCCCTCCCCTCTGGATCTCGGAGTTGCGGAACTCCACCCTGTGCAGCGCAGCCTGCACCATCTCCTCCGGCACTCCCCGTTCCGCCAGTTCCTTCAGGGTCGATAGGACGAGCTTTTCCACTGTTTCGGCGGCCTGCGGTTCGATTCCCCGGAGACCCGCGGTGAATACCAGCTCGCTCAGCTCCGTCTCCAGTCCCGTGGCCGGAGACAGATCATCTCCCAATTTGGACTCCAAAAGTGCCTTGTGCAGGGCAGCGCCCTCATTGCCGATCAGGAGCTCCGAGAGCACCTCAAAGGACAAGAGCCTGAGAGGATCGGTCACCGGGATCGTCAGCCAATTCATGGTGATCGTGGACTTTCCCGCCTGCCCGGGAAATGTTCTATCCACCCGCCGCGGCTCACGCCAGCGCGGCTGGGGGGCCAGCTCGGATTGGATCTCCATGGGATCGAAGGAGCTCAAGAACTCCTTTTCGAGAAACTCGAGGGTCACCTGGGTGGGAATGTTTCCGTAGAGAAAAATCCGACAGTTACCCGGGTGGTAGAAGCGGCGGTGAAAGTCCTGAAGCTGCCGCTGGGTGAGGATGGGGATCACTTTGGGGTCTCCCCCCGACTCGAATCCGTACGGAGAATCCGGAAAGAGGCTGCGCAGAGAAGCGTCGGCCACGACCGATTCGGGGCTGGAGAACACGCCCTTCATTTCGTTGAACACGACCCCGGAACGTATCAGACCGTTCGCTCGATCTGCGCTTTGGTCGAGTTCCAGATGGTGCGCCTCCTGCATGAAGACTTCCTTCTGCAGCAGCGGGAAAAAAACCGCATCTCCGGCCACCAGCATGAGGTTGAAGAAATCCCTCTCCACCATGCTGCTGGCCGGATAGACCGTCTTGTCGGGAAAGGTAAAGGCGTTGAGGAAGGTCTGCAGACTGCTCTTCAGCAGCACTACGAAGGGATCCTTCAGGGGAAAACGCCGAGAGCCGCAGAACACGGAGTGCTCCAGGATATGGGCCGCCCCCGTGTCGTCCCGGGGCGGGGTGCGGAAGGTAAAAGCGAACAGATTCTCCTGATCGTCGTTCCGGAGATGAAACACCTGGCAGCCCGTGCTCACATGACGGTAGTGCAGGGCTCGGGAGCTGTACTCCCGCATCTCCCTGTTCGTTATCAGCTGGAAACCCGCGCTGCGCTCAGCCGGTGCAAAATCATCGGAATCCACGTGTTCTCCTTGTCGCGAAGCGCACCGACCGGTATTATGATCGTACCGGTACGATAGCCCTATGCGAGACGTTTACCAGAATATAGTCATGCCCGGACCCCGGCGTCCATTGGCAAGAGATCGAACCGGAGAGCTTATTCGGCATGAGTACCTCTGATCTTCCCCTTCTTCGAAAGCGAGCCCGGCTGATCCGGCTGATAAGGGATTTCTTCCTCAACCGGGGCTATCTGGAAGTCGATACCGCGCTGCTCTGCCCATCCCTTATACCGGAGAGTGCCCTGGAGGTGTTCCAAACCCGCTACCGGCCCCGCCACGGCAGGGGTCGGGATTTCTTCCTGATACCCTCTCCGGAGTTGTGGATGAAACGACTCATCGCCGGGGGAGCCGGCAGCATCTTCCAGATCTGCAAGTCCTTCCGCAACAGCGAACCGGCCACGAACATCCACAATCCGGAGTTTACGATGCTGGAATGGTACACCGTCGCGGCCGGCTATTTACAGTCCATCGACATCATTGAACAGCTGTTCAGCAGCCTTTTGACGGAGCTTTCTCTGGAGCCCCTCCTCGCCTGCGGGGATCACCGGGTCGACTGTTCCCCGCCTTTCCTGCGCCTCTCCATGGCCGAGGCATTTCGCGAGTACCTGCAGCTCGATCTGCAGCAGCTTGCCGAGGAAGGCTACGAAGGCCTGGCCGCGGCCGGCCGACGAATGGGCCTTTCGGTCACGGGGGAGGACGGGCCGGAGGATCTGTTCCACAAGATCTTCCTGAGCGAGGTGGAACCCAACCTCCCCGATTCACGGGCTTTGATCCTCTACGACTACCCGGCTCTGATACCCACCCTGGCCCGCAGGAAGCCCGCAACCCCCTGGGCGGAACGATGGGAGCTGTACCTGGGCGGCGTGGAAATCGCCAACTGCTACTCCGAGGAAACCGATCCCGCAGCCTACGAGGTTTTCTACGACGATCAGGAGAGAGCCAAGCAGCGGGCCGCGGTTGTTCATCCCGGTGACCGGGAGCTGCTGCGGATCATCCGGGAATCGGGCTTTCCCGAGTGTTCCGGCGTCGCCATGGGCCTGGAACGCCTCTTTATGTTTTTCCTCAGGCAAGATTCAATACGCGGGATTCTGCCCTTCGGTGCCTATAATCCGACAGGGGAAGATCCCCGTGCCTGAGGAGCTGCGGGTCCCCCTGCCGACTCATCTGAAAAACCGCGGGCAACTCGAGCCCTTGAAACAGGCGGGGGAAGTGATTAGGATAGGAAAAATCTATGATACGCGCCGGTGCTATTTCCAAAGGTGTATTTCTTCTCGTCAAAGATGAGCCCCATGTGGTCGTAGAGCGGGAGTTCGTCAATCCGGGAAAAGGTTCGGCCTTCGTGCGGCTGAAGCTCAAAAGCCTGGTCACGGGGCAGGTGCTGAAACAGGTCAACAAGAGCCAGGAGAATCTGGAGGACATCAACGTCGAGGCGAGGGAAGTCCAATTCCTCTTTGCCGACGCGGAGCAGTTCCACTTCATGGATTTGGAGACCTACGAGCAATTTACCATGCCCATCGAAGGACATGCGGACAAGCGGCTGTTCATCCTGGAGGGCGAAACCGTCCAGCTGTCCTTCTGGGATGAAAAACCCATCGATATCCTGTTGCCCTA
>CAZPQC010000038.1:0-28277 GCA_964588525.1 uncultured Spirochaetaceae bacterium | reverse complement strand
ACCTGTTTCTGTACGCAGCCTTGAAATCCGAAGATTACGCGCTCTTGATCGGATCCCTGGGCCTGTTCGTGATCCTGGCAGGGGTGATGGTCCTGACCCGCCGCATCGACTGGTACGGCGTGGGACTGCGCAGGGAGCGCAATGGACGCAGGGGGCGTACAAAGCGCAAGAACGGGGAGCGGAACAAGCAGTCCGAGCATCCTCCGGTTACCCAAGAAACGAGCAGTTGAAATCAGGGTCCTCAAAGGCCTCCTGTTCGTCTACATCCTCCTGGGCCTGCTTATCGCCGGGGTCAATTTCGGCTGGGCTCCGAATGCTTCGGAAAAAGCCCGGGCAGTGATTCTGGCCGTCTGGCAAATCTATGAGAATCAATTCAAGACCGTACTCATCATTATCTGCTCTGTGCTGACGTTGCGACTGGCTAAAACCAGAGAAACCCCCCGCATGAGGCGGTACAATCTGATCGGTTTGATATCGGCGGCATTGGTGGTCCATATTGCAGGTCCGCTGGTAAGCGGGAATCCTGAGTTGTATTTCGTCGGGATGCCGCTTCCCTGGTACACGGCGGGCTTGCGGTTGGCCGTGAGGGACTCCTCGTTCTATCAGGAACATTTGGTTCTCTGGGGCGAAGGTGGCATCACTTCAGCCCTCATCTTCTTTGCCGCCGTCCATGTCGTTGTACTGGCGGGCACATTACTGCTCGGCCGCCGCTGGCAGTGTTCGACTATATGTATGTTCAACGGCTTCGCCTCCGAGGTCTTTGCCCCGGCATTTCCGCTGTTTGGCAAGAGGAGGAAGCTCGGCAAGGGGTTGCTCAGCTTCTTTGCGGTAATGAGGTGGTTGCTTCTCGGGACGAGCCTGATATTGACAGTCGTTTGGCTGGGTAGGAAGAGCCGTCGGCCAGAAGATCATTACCACCAGAAGCAAGTGCATCGGCTGCGGGAAGTGCGATACTGCGTGTCCCCTGTCCATTCGCATCAGGGACAAAGCTCTGGAGGGCAAGGACGTGGTCGATTCTCGCTGCGTGGGATGCGGTCAATGAGAGCAACCCGCTTCCCCCGCACCGCTTCCCCCGCAATTCTTGACAATCCCCCCAAAGTGAGTTGTTGTTAGGAAACGAGGATCCCAGGTCCCGCGACCAACGAAATTCTTGGACGTTCAGGGACCCGGGTATTCTCTGCAAGGAGGGGTTTATGCGTTTTGGATTGATCGGATACGGTGCCTGGGGCAAGCACCATGCAGCGGCGATTGCCCAGGGTGAGGAAACACAGCTGGTCGCCATTTCCTGCAAAAGCGAAGAAAGCCGGCGGCAGGCCAAGGCCGATCATCCCGGTGTCGAGGTGTACCTCGATTACCGGGAGCTATTGCGGCAAAAGGACGTGGAGGCCGTGGACATCGTTCTGCCGACCTTTCTCCACGCCCGGGCGGGGATCGAGGCTCTGGATTCCGGCAAGCACGTGCTTCTGGAGAAGCCGATGGCCGCAACGGCCGAGGAATGCGACGACCTGTTGGAGGCGGCCCGAAGGAGCGGCAAGGTTTTAACGATCGGTCACGAGTTTCGGGTGTCCAAACAGTGGGGCAAGATCAAAGAGCTGGTAACGGCGGGAGAAATCGGATCACCTCAATACGCCATGGTGAGCCTCTTCCGTCATCCCTATCGGAAGGGGGCCGAGGAGTGGCGCTATGATCGTTCCCGGGTCGGATCCTGGATCCTCGAGGAGCCGATCCACTTCTTCGACTTCATCCTCTGGTTCTTCGAGGCGTTGGGTGACCCGCTTTTCATCCAGGCATACGGAAACTCCAAGAAGCGAAGCGAGGGGCTCTACGACAACTTCTCCTCGGTGTTGAAGTTCTCCGGTGGGAGCTACGCGGTGATCACCCAAACCCTCTGCGGATTCGAGCATCACCTCTTCGTGGAGATCGTGGGCACGGAAGGTTCGATCCGTTCGACCTGGTCCGGCGCCATGGATAGAACCCGGGAACCTCAATTCAGTCTCAAAATCCAGAGGAAGGGAAAAGGGACTTGCGAGGAGGTGCCGATCGAGATTTCGGGAGAGCTGTTCGAGTTGCAGGAGGAGATCAAGGCAGCCGCCGAGTTTTTTGCCGATAGGAAAGCTTTCTATCCTCCCGAAGAAGGTCGGAAAGTCGTGATCATCTGCCTCGAGGCCGAACGTTCGTTGAGGGAGAACAGGGGAATAGCCCTGCGTTTTTGATCGTAACGGTACCGGATCGATCGCGAGCCTCTTATCAGGGCAATTATGAGCGGTACAATAAGTTTTTTCTTGACAGGGGAAACTCGAAGAGGCTATAATTTCTTTCTCTATGTAACTATCTTTTCAAGGAGGTACGAAATGGGCAAAGCCAAGACGTTGCTCGTGCTGTTCGTTGTCTTGATGTTTCTCGTGGGCTTGCAGAGCCTATGGGCGGGGGGGCAAGGAGGCGAGGCCCCGGCGCAGGTGTACAACATCAGGATCGGTCACGCTAACATGGCGGCCGATAACTCGGCCCTGCATGTAACGGCCATGGTGTTCAAGGATTTGATCGAGGATTACTCCGACGGCCGAATTCAGGCGGAGATCTACCCCAATGCTCAGCTGGGGAGCGATTCCGAAATGGCGGATCTGGTGGTTTCCGGTGCGCTCGATTGTTTCGTGACCAGTCTCAACCTGGTTACCCAATATACGCCGCGTCTGGATGCCCTTATGCTTCCCTTCATGTTTGAAGACAACTCCAATTTCCGCAAAGCCCGCGAAAAGATGTGGAATGAGTTCAATGAATACACAATTAAAAGGGCCAACATGCGCCTCATTACCATGTGGGACAGCGGCTACCGCCACGTTATGTCCAGGAAACCCGTCTATGAGCTGGCCGACCTGAAGAAGCTGAAGTTCCGCGTTCCCCCCAGCACGATCATGGTGGAGATGGTGAAAACCTGGGGCATCAGTCCCACCCCCGTGGAGTGGTCCGAGCTGTTCAACGCCATGCAGCTGGGCGTGGTGGATGCCTTCGAGTGCGACGACTCGGTTCTACTTTCCGCCCGGATGAACGAGGTCGTCAAATACATCACCAACGACGACCATATCCTGCAGGTGTCGGTGCTGGTCATGAGTGAAGAGACCTACAAGAAACTTCCCGAAGATCTGAAGAAGGCGGTGGATCGAGCATCGAAAGACAGCATGCCCCAGGTGGATTCCCGCTCTGCGGCGATCCTCCAGGAGGCGGTGGATGTTTCCAAGAAAGAACACGGGGTGCAGTTCCTGGGACGCCCCAAAGACTACGATCAGTGGGCCGAGAAGGCGCGAACCAGTTGGCCCGTGATGTACGAGAAGATCGGTGAAGGCGATGCCAAGGCAGGTAAGGCGTTCATCGACAAGGTTTTCGCCGCCGCGGGAATGTAGCTCTAGAGGGCGGCAAACAGAGCACGAAACCTGACTGACGCTCCTGCAGGGCCGTATGGCCCTGGCAGGAGTGTCGTTTCATTGGGCGCGGGGAAACAAACAGAGCAAATCACATATACAGTAGTCGAGGGTAGGGATGAAACGCATTCTGAAGTTCATAGACGACAAGTTCGAGGAGATCATCGGAAGTATGGTTCTTGCCGTGGTGGTGACGCTGGTCTTCCTGGGAGTCGTGCTGCGTCTGGTTTTCACCAGCGGGTTGCCGTGGCAGGAGGAGCTGTCCCGCTTTGGTTTCGTGTTCGTCTGCTACCTGGGGGCAAGCTATGGTGTCAAGACCAACGATCACATCCGCATTACCTTCGTGGTGGAAGCCCTCCCCAAGGCAGTTCAGAAAATAGTTGGAATCATCACCGATATCGTGTGGATAGGATTCAACGTCTTCATCGTCATCATCGCCATGAATTTGTACCAGCACATGAAGAACTTCCTGGGGGAGAGCGGCATCCTCAAGATTCCGCTTCACTATGTGTTTTTGACAATTCCCGTTGGATTTGCGTTGCTGACACTCAGGCTCATCCAGGAGTTCATCCGCAATCAGATCAAGCCACGAACAGGTAGGGCGAACGGCGGCCCCGGCGAACCGGCGGAAACGGAAAGGTGAGGCAGCCATGGCTATAGCACTCGTTTTGGTAGGGCTTTTGATCACGGGACTTCCCATCTACGTCTGTCTGGGACTCACCTCGTTGATTTTCTTCTACACCACCGGCACGCCGATGCATTTCATGGTGCGCACCTTCTACTCCGGGGTGGACAAGTATCCGCTCATCGCGGTGGTCGGTTTTCTCTTCGTGGCGAATCTCTTCCAGAAGGCGGGCATCACCGCGGCTTTGGTTGGCATGGTAAAGCGCTTCATGGCCTCCTTTCGAGCCGGGTTGGCGGTGATCACCATCGCCAGCTGCGCCATCTTTGCCGCCGTTACCGGCTCCGGGCCCGCCACGGTGGCAACCATCGGGGGCCTGATGATCCCGGCCATGATCGTTGCCAAGTACAAACCGCGGTTCGCCGGAGCGGTGGCTGCCAGCGGAGGGGCGCTGGGTATCCTGATTCCGCCGAGCAATCCCTTTCTCATGTACGGGATTATCGCCAACCAGTCTATCGCCGAGCTGTTCACCGCGGGGGTGGTACCCGGACTGGTGATGGCCCTGGCGCTTTCCATAACCTCGGCGTTGATGCTGAGGTGGTTTCCCAAGATGACCACCGACGGCGACGAGGAGCGGGAGTACCAGAAGATGGGTGTGCTGGAGGCTCTGAAGGCTGTCTGGGATGCCAAGTGGGCCCTGATCGCGATCGTGCTGCTTCTGGGCGGGATCTACGCAGGATTCTTCACACCCATCGAGGCGGCGGAAGTGACCATCTTCTACTCGCTGATCGTTGGTTTCTTCATCAATCGAACCATGAAGCTGAAGGATGTCTACGAGGCCCTGGCGAACACGCTGAAGCTGACCGGAACGCTGCTGATTCTGGTTGCCGCGGGATTCGTCTTTGCCAGACTGCTGACGGTAGAGGGGATTCCCCAGGCCCTTGGCCGCTCGATAGCCGGGGTTTCCCAGAACCGCATCGTCATCCTGCTGATCATCATGGCCTTCATGATGTTCGTCGGCATGTGGGCGGAGACCTTCTCCCAGATCATCATCCTGGCGCCGATCTTTCTGCCCGTGGTCACCCATCTGGGCGTCGACCCCATCCACTTCGGGGTGCTGTTCGTGGTCTGTGCGGAGATCGGTTTTCTGACCCCGCCGATGGGAGCCAATCTGTTCGTGGGTTTGAAGATCGCCAACGTCACCCTGGAGTCGATCTCCAAGTCGGTGATTCCCTTCGTCATCACCTATGCCGTGGTGCTGGTGATACTGGTGCTCTTTCCCGACATCTCTATGTTCCTGCCCCGGTTGATCTTCCACTGACCGGGGTGAGCAGGGGATCGCCCGGCCGACTCTCCCTCAGGGGTTACGTCGGCTCAGGGGGAGCTTCACCCGCTCACCGCTCTCCATCGAGCGGTCGATGGCCAAACAGAGCTCGTGGGTGCGGTACATTTCCTCGATGTTGTTGCGGGTCTGCCGATCCGTATCCACCGCCTCGATGAAGTCATCGATCAGCTGCTGAAAGGGGTGGTGGGAGACCGCGGGACTGTCGGGCATCACGGTTTCGAAGCGCTGCCAGGCGTTCTGTCCGGGGAACAGATCTTTTAGGAAAAACTTCTCATTGAACACCGAACCCTTGGTACCGTGCAGCAGCAGGTTCAAGAGGTAGGGGCAGCGGGTCTCGAAGCTGCAGCTGCTCTTGCCGATGGCTCCACTCTGAAAGCGAAGTGCGGCCAGGTAGCTGGGAGCGTACTCGAATTCCCTGCGGCTTGCCGTGGTCGAATAGGCCGTAAGCTCGCTGACCTCCCCGCACAGATAGCGCAACAGGTCCACGGCGTGGATCCCCGCCACCAGCGAGGCCGACGGGCCGCCGCTTCGCTTGTGCACTCCCCATTGAAAGCCTCCCCAGGCCGGACGAAGAGAATGGAAGTAATCCACCTCCAGGTGGAAGATCTCTCCTAATGCGTCCGTTTCGATCAGGCGGCGGAGGTTATCGACGAAGGGATTGAAGCGCAGGACCAGACCGCACTGGAACTTCACCCCGGTTTTTTCGATCACCTCCCTGACCCGGGCGATCTCCTGCCAGTTCATCCCGATCGGCTTTTCTACGACCACGTGTTTTCCCCGCTCGGCTGCTTCGATTATTTGTTGGAAATGCAAATAGTGCGGGGTGGTGATCACCACGAAGTGGATGTCGTCACGGGCGACCATGTCCGAAAATTCCTTCATCACCTCACAGGAAAGCCCAAGCGATTGTACGCGGGTCTTGGTCTTTTCTCTGTCCCGGCCGACTACGGCTGCCACTTCCGCAAGGGGGTTGTTGTTGACAGCCCGTACGTACTCGCTGGCCACGTTGCCCAGGCCGATAACTCCTGCTCCGTATTTAGCCATTATGATTCCTCCGTGCTCGTTGCTGCGACGCGGTCTGATCTACATCTTTAGAGAGCTTCTTCCTCGACCGCTTCGACCAGGGCCAGGATATTCTCCCAGGGAACCTCCGGCTCCAGGATATGGGTGGGAGCGATCACCAATCCACCGTTGTATCCGAGCTCCCGGATCATGGTCTTTACGGTATTGGAAACCTCCCGAGGTGTGGCAAAGGGCATGAGCCGCTGCGTCCCGATGGTGCCCCACAGCGTCAGTGCTTTCCCGTACCGGTGCTTGATCGTGAGCGGATCCATGCACTCGGGCTGAATGGGATTGAGGATTTCTACACCCGCTTCGATCAGCTCGGGGATCACCGGCTCGATATTTCCGTCCGAGTGATAGTAGCAGATCACCTCGGGATTGATCTGTTTGGCTGCCTCGATCGTCCGGCCCAGTCGGGGCTTCAGCCACTTGCGCCAGATCTCGGGGCTGAGGATCATGTTTCGTTCCTCCCCGATATCATCACCGAAGATCAGGACATCGACCCCGGATTCGGCGTAGCGGCGGGCGAGCCGGCATTTGATTTCCGTCATGCGCTCCAGGCAGGCCTCGGCCATGGGCGGGTTGAGGTGAAGATCCATCAGCAGCTGCTCGAATCCTCTGAGGTACCAGGAAGGCTCGAAGATGTCGATGAACGGCGGGGCGTTCATGGTCACGTAGTCTTTGCTCTTGAGCTCCGCGATCCGTTCTGCAAAGCCCTCCCATCTGTATTCGTCCAGGATATCCGGCAGGGGGAAGCTCCATACCTGCCCCGGATCATCGAACGCTTTCATCGGGGGAACCATGCGACGAAAATGATACTGGCTGCCTCGGATGTAGCCCACCCCCCACTCGTTGATCTCGTCCACCGGTTGCAGATCCTCGAAGTACCGCGAATAATCGGGGGGATTCCGGGTTGGTTCCAGCGAAACGGCGCGAAAGGGCATATCGAAAAAGTCGAAGTAGCTCTGTTTCCCGTTGCGCCTCTCGAACTCTTCGATCAACGAATCGCAGAGGGTGAAGTAGAAAGGCGTTTTGGCCGGTCGTTCCAGGAGTACGGACCGAAAGAAGTCGTCCCGCCGGCTCGCTTGACAGCTCACGGTATCGAGACTGTATAGTTTTCTCCGAAAGTAATCAAGAAATCGGCTGAAGGTGGATACGGTGCTGCGACTGTTGACTCATATGCGGGATCCGGATTTTCTTAAAGCGTACACCTTTACCCAACCGACGCGCATACCGATCCGTTTTGAAGTCAACTACGCCTGTCTTGAAGCCTACGACCTCAAGGAGCTGCGGAAGCTCGTATCGAGGCACTCGTTTCTATTCAAGGACCACGAGAGAAGCTTCCTTGATCCGCGGCAGCGCCAACCCGCCCCCTGGCAGACGGCGGGAAGCGAATACGAGGACTCCTGGGGTTCGACCTGGAGAACCACGACGAACGGCATCACGGGCACCGTGATACGATTTCCCCTGGCTGATTGGGCGGCTCTGAGGAGCTTTCGCCCTCCCGATCCGGAGGAGCACGACGGCTGGACGCGGATCGACTGGGAAGCGGTGCAGCTACGTGTCCGGAAAGACGAGGGGACGATCGGTTTTTCGATAGGCGAGCTGCGGCACGGATTCTTCTTCCTCACCCTCGAATATCTGAGGGGCTATGAGAACCTAGTCTACGACATGCATGACCAGAGGGAGGAGCTGCACCGCCTAATCGCTATGGTCGAAGCTTTCAACGCCTACTTCGTCCGTCGCTATCTGGAGCTGGACGTATCCATAGTGACCTTCCCGGAGGATCTGGGTGCTCAAAACGGTCCGATGCTTTCGCCCGAGCTGTTTCGAAGATACATCCGTCCTTCCTACGGCAGGTTGATGCAACCCGTACGAAAGGGGGGAAAAGTCGTCTACATGCACAGCGACGGGCACATCCTGGAGCTCCTGGACGACTTGATTGCCTGCGGCGTGACGGTGATCAATCTTCAGGACAGGGTAAACGGAATCGACGAAATCGGCAAACGCTGTAAGGGACGGATCGCCGTTGACCTGGATATCGACAGGCAGGAGGTTACCCGCAACGGAAGTCCAAAGGACGTTGAAGAACTGATCCGGGAGGCCGTGGCCAAGCTCAGCGATCCCCGGGGCGGATTGTCCCTCGTCTATGATCTGTACCCGGGGATCCCGATACGCAATGTGGAAGCGGTCATGCGGGCCATGGAGGAGTATTCGACTCTCCGCTGATGCCGGTACTCCGGGTAGCGGGACTTTCCGTTGGTATTTTTCTCGCCCTGCTGGGCGTCTTTATCTTTATGCTCGCGAGAGCTAATGGGATAAGCGATCGCACCAAGGCGGTTATGAAGGAAAGAGAGCTGGACAAGAAAAAGAGTTGAACAACGATAACAAAAGAGGGAGAGACGGAAGATGAATGGAAGAATCAAAGTGTGCTTCGCTATTTGCTTGATCTTTGCGCTGCTCGTGTCGGGCAGTCCGATCTTCGGCCAGGAGGCGGGTTCAAGAGCAAATGAGAAAGGGGCTGTGGGTTATTTCACCGGAGGAGTCGGTTGGATATTGGAATCGGGCAGCAGCTCGATCGTGTGTTCACTGGGTGGAGGCGCGATGACCAGCGATGTCAGCTCGACTGTATCGAAATGCGCCCTTCTCAATCCGGCTGTTGGATTAGATTTCCTCATACCTGTAAAAAACGAGAGCGGTATTCTAGTAGGATTACGCGCTGGGTATACCTTTACCGTTTACAGTAACACCTTCAGCTGGTCTATGCCCCATATTCGTCTCCTTGTGGGCGGCTACGGATTCGGCGAGTAAATTGGGAGGAGTCTGAATGGCTGAAACACAGGTTCCCTTTACCCTAAATATAAAAAAAGCGGCGCTGGTTGTTGTGGACATGCAGAACGACTTCGTCCGCAAGGGGGCACCCTTCTTTCTACAGGGCTGCAACGAAGCGATTCCCAATGTCCAAAAAGTGCTCAATGCCTGCAGAAGGGCTGACATTCCGGTGATTTTTCTCAAGTTCACCGCCGGACCTGAACGGACGCTGATCTGGACCTGGTCGAAACCGCTTCACCCCCCGGATAAGGCATGTTGGAAAAACTGCCGCCGTTTCTACGAGGAGATCCAGAAGGAAGCGGAGGGACATGACATCATCGATGAACTCTACCCTCGGGAGGGGGAGGCGATCGTGGAGAAGTACAGCTACGGCGGTTTCTTCGAAACCAATCTGCACACGGTACTGCAGGCCAGGGGTGCCGAACAGCTGATCGTCGTCGGCTGTGCCGCACCTTTCTGCATTGACGATACGGTGACCGGGGCCTTCGATCGGCAGTATCAGAACTTCGTCGTATCCGACGCGATCGGCTACTTCGACAAGGATTTCCTCGAGAACTCGCTGCGGCGTATCGCCATGAAGTACGGACGGGTGCTGACTACTAAAGAGCTGTTGACCGAGATGAGCGCCTAAGCCGGAAACGGGAAGGCGACCGCTGGTTTCCTCTTTATCTGTTTGTAGGGGAGAACGGTTAACCGCGACTAGCAGGGTTGCGCCATGACCACGCGGTTGCGACCCGTCTCCTTGGCTCGATACAGGGCACCGTCTGCCGCTTCCCTCAGGGCTTTCGGGTCCAAGGCGTGCTCGGGGAAACAGGCCAGACCCTGGCTGGTCGTGACTTTGGGCAGAGAAGAGTTCTTCGATTTGACCCCGCTTGCCGGTACCGCTTTCTCGAGGAGATCCGATTCCTCTATTGTGCGACGAATACTCTCCATGAGCGCGTGAGCCGTTTCGAGATCGGTGTCGGGAAGAATGAAGGTGAACTCGTCTCCCCCGTAGCGAGCTGCTACATCGGTTGGTCTGAGGAAGCGTCGGTAGATATCGGAGGCGGCAGTGATTACCCGGTCTCCGACCTTCTCTGAGTATTTCTCGTTGATCTCCCGGAAGTGATCCAGGTCGAGCATCACCAGGGAGAGCGGTTTCGAGCCGTTTCGGGCTTTCATGAAGTATTCTTCGAGGGCCTCTTCGAGATAGCGCCGGTTGTACAGCCCGGTCAGAGGGTCGGTGATCGCCCTGCGACGGGCATCCTCGCCCCATTGGACCATGTCGGAGAGGAATCCCCCGGTGTCCTCCAGCCGTCGCCGGGTCACGGCAAGCATGCGGGTCATTACCTTCCCGGCGCTGGCCGGGTTGGATTCGACGAGCTGAAAGAACTCTTTCTCATTCATGGCCAGCAGACGGCTTCGGCTCTTGGCATAGCAGGTAGCAGAACGGGGTTCTTTTTCGAAGATGGACATCTCTCCGAAGAAGTCTCCTTTCTTGAAAGCGGCAATTTCCAGATTTTTGCCGTCGTCCAGGGTAACGGCTATACCGAGGGCTCCGGACTCCACGACGAACAGCTCTCCGCCGGGATCGCCCTGCCGAAAGAGTGTTCCCCCCTTCTTCAGCTCCCGAGGATGTAGCAGTTGGAGAAGATCCCGTATCTCCTCATCGGTGAGATCGCAAAATATGCGAACGTTTTTCAAAAACTCGTATTTTTCGTTCATTTTCTCTGTTGGCTGCAGATGCGGTTCCCGCCGCGATTGCGGGCGGTGAAGAGGTTTTGGTAGGCCCGTTCAGTCAGTTTGACTGCCGAACCGCCTCCGTTGGGATAGCCTGCAACTCCTATGCTCACCGTAATGCATAGATCGGTTCTTGGCTCCGTGCTCCCGAGACTCACTTCGCTCACATTGACCTTGCTCATGCCCGCTCGAATCCGCTTGGCAAGCTCTCGAGCCGTCTGGAGTCCTGCCCGCTGAAGGATGACGGAGAAGACATCCCCCTTATAGCGTATCGGGATCCCTCGATCTCCCAATTGCCTGCGGAGCTCGGCGGCCATCAGCTGCAGGGTTCGGTCCCCCGCCTGATGGCCGTAGCTGTCGTTCAGGTTCTTGAGGTTGTCCGGCTTGATCATCAGGAAGCAGGTGCCCTTGGGCTTCTGTTCCAGCAACCGTGGAAACTCCTCCTCCAGGTAGCCGGCGTTGAACAATCCCGTGAGCTTGTCGATCATCACCTGCCGGCGCAGCTCCTGGACCCAGGGGCTCTTCTCGGCGATGAGACGATTCGTGCTGCGGATACGTCGGGCTACGATTGCCAACAGGGCCCGTAGGATCTTGGCCTTGATCCGGGGATGTGTGCTGAACAGCTTCTCCGCTTGGGCGGCAGCTCGCTCCGGTTCTGTTTCCCCGGGAAAAACGAGGAGTGTCGTGTCTTCCTCGCAGCGGGCGGATGTATCCACAGCATCCCTTTCGAACAGGGACAGCTCGCCAAAACTCTCCCCCCCTACAAATGTGGCCAGGATGACGTCCCGTTGCTCATCCCCGCTCTTGGTGATCAGCACCTCGCCCCGTTGAATCGCATAGATTCTCCCGCTGCCGGTGTCACCTCCTGCTTCGCTCGAATAGACAACCTCTCCCTTGCCGAAGGATCGCAACCTGGAGGATGCTGCAATCGCCTTTAGTTCTTCTGCTGCGAGGGTATGGAAAACTTCGAGTGTTTCGATAAGACTGATCTTGTCGTTACTCACTTTGCTCACCTGTGAAGAGTACAACCGGGTTAGCTGGAGGGTCAACTCGTTTTGTTGACGACGGAGATTTGCCGACGTACAGTTGAGGTATCGTGCAAAAGGAGGAAACCGTGCCAAGACAGCGGGTTTCCCTCCAGCCGCGAAGAAGCGGCCGGCGGGCTCGCGCTGCATCGGAGAATCTTACAGGTTATCTCTTCATCTTCCCCTCCGTCCTTCTTATTTCGGTTTTTGGCATATTTCCCGTTTTTTTCACCCTCTATGTCAGCCTTCACAAATGGCGCATCAAGAGGGGCAGGTTCATCGGCCTGGCAAACTACAGGGAGATGTTCGGCAGCCCCCTATACTTGCTGCTCGTGATCGCCGCCCTGGCCTGCATCGCGCTTGCCGTTTATCTGATCGGTCGAGCGCGGGGGAAACGTGGATCGCTTTCCGCTGGTTCAGGGGTATTTCTGCTCGTGATCGGTCTGGCGGCGTTGGCCCTTCTCCTGCCCTACCTGGCGAGAGCGGGGGATAAGGGGATGTTCACCTCCCTCCGGGTCACAGTCTGGTACTCCCTGGGGACTGTTCCCGTTCAGCTGGCTTTAGGATTGCTGTTGGCCTCTTTTTTGTACCAGAAGATCCCGGCCAAGCAGGTCTTCCGGGTGATCTACCTCCTGCCCTACATCGTGCCCTCGGTCGCCTCAGCGGCGGTTTTCGAGCGTCTGTTCTCATTGAAGCCGGAATCCTTTGCCAACCAAGTGCTCGCTCTGTTCGGCAGGCCACCGGCGCAGTGGTTGTTGGAGCCCAAGGGGATCTTCTTCCTGCTTTCGGGAGAGCGCATGGCCGTGGTCTCGGAAAGCGTCATCGCCGACTACTGGCTCAGCTGGGCCCAGGGTCCCAGCCTTGCTCTGGTGTCCATCATGTTTTTCAACTGGTGGGTTTTCGTCGGCTACAACGCCCTGATCTATACCAACGGCCTGTCCAACATCCCTCGTCAGCTCTACGAAGCCGCAGAGGTCGACGGGGCGGGGAAGCTTGCCGTGTTCTTCAAGATCACCCTGCCGATGCTTTCCCCGACGACCTATTTTCTCACCCTGCTGGGAATCATAGGAACCTTCAAGGCCTTCGCCCACATCTACGTGTTGCGCCATCCTGCCGCCAGGGGAGAGGTGGACCCGATGAGTGTGCAGATCTTCTTCACCTTCTTCCGCAAGTCCCGCTTCGGCTACGCCGCGGCCTTGTCCCTGCTGCTGTTCGCCATCGTCCTGGTACTGACCTTGGTCCAACGACGGATCATGAAGGAACGGGTGCACTATGGTTAAGGAACGCTCACCATGGCTCCAGGCCGTCCTGCTCCTGCTGTTGATTCTCGGCGCCTTTGTCTCGATAATTCCCTTCCTGTTCATGGTGAGCCATTCCCTCAAGACCATTGCCGAGACCATCACCCGCTCCAGCGCGATTCCCTTCGATCCCAAGTTCTGGCCTCGCGTACCCCAGTGGAGCAACTACAGAGTAGCCTGGCAGGAGGCGCGTTTCGGTTTGTATTTCCGCAACAGCGTGATCATCACCGCCATCACGGTCGGAGGGATCGTGTTCACCTCGAGCCTCTCCGCCTACGCTTTCGCCAAGTTGCGCTTTGTGGGCCGGGATCTGATCTTCACCATACTTCTTTCTACCTTGATGATTCCCCAGACGGTGCTGCTGATACCCAACTTCATTATCGTGGCCAAACTCGGTTGGATCGATAGGCTCCCGGCCTTGACCGTTCCCTTTCTGGCCAGCGCCTTCCACATCTTTCTGCTGCGCCAGTTCTTCTCCCAGATCCCCAACGAGCTGATCGAGGTAGCCAAGATCGACGGCGCGACCCATCTGCGTTCTCTGATCTCGATCGTACTTCCGCTGTCCAAGGCGCCGATCTTCACCGTAGTTTTTCTCTCATTTATCTACACCTGGAACTTGTTGCAGTGGCCCCTGGTGGTCACCCAGACACCCAGGTGGAGACCGATTACCGTGGGCTTGAGCATGTTCATCACCGAGGCCGGCCCGGAGACCCATCTGCGCATGGCCGGAGCGGTGATCGCCGTGCTGCCGGTTATTACCGTGTATTTCATCGCTCAGAGGCAGTTCACAGAGGCCATTACCCGAAGCGGGTTAAAGGAATAAAAACAAAACCAAGGAGGAGGTACAAAGATGAAACGACAGATCCTTTTCATCACGGTAGGGCTGCTGTTGGCAGCGGCTCTGTGCTGGGGCTCTCCCAATGGGGAGGAGTCGGCGCTTCAGGAAGTGGATCCCACCGGGGTGGAGATCACTTACTGGCACCAGTTCACCCGATTCCAGCAGGAAACCCTCGAGGCACTGGTGGAGGAGTTCAACAACACCAACCAGTGGAACATCAAGGTGACGCCTGAGTTCGGCGGGCGCTACGACGATCTGTACAACAAGATGGTTACGGCCATTGCCGCCGGCAGGGTGCCGGATCTGGTTGCCGCCTATCAGAACGAAGCCGCGGCTTACCAGGCCAGCGGAGCCCTGGCGGATATCAACGACTATATCGACGATCCCCAATGGGGCTTGGGGGACGAGCGTTCCGACTACTTCGAGGGATTTTTGCAGCAGGATGTGAACGCCCAATTCGGTGGGGCCAGGCTCGGATTTCCTCCCAACCGTTCCTTGGAGCTGCTGTTCTACAACCTCGACTGGCTCGAGCAGATGGGCTTCAGCGGTCCCCCGAAGAACTGGGACGAATTCTATCAGATGTGCAGGAAGGCGACCAATCCGGCCGAGAACCAGTACGGCTACGCCATCAACACCGGAGCTTCGAATGTCTTCGCCCAGGTGATCTCCCGTGGCGGGGAGGTGGCCAAAGCAGACGGCTCGGGCTACACCTACAACACCCGGCAGATGAGGGACTCCATGGCCTTCATGAAGCGGCTCTACGGGGAAAAATTCAGCAGGAAGATCGCCGAGCCGTACGGCGAACAGAACGACTTCGCCAACTGGAAAGTGCTGTTCACCATGTCCTCCACGGCGGGGTTGCCCTACTACGACGGATCCGTGGCCAAGGGCGAGCAGGGGCCCTTTGACTGGAGCGTAGCGGCGGTTCCCCACACCACGGCCAGGCCCGCCCTGGACATCTACGGGGCCAGCGTGAGCATTCCCAAGAGTACGCCCCAGCGGCAGCTGGCGGCCTGGCTTCTGGTCAAATACCTCACCCAACCGGGACCTCAGGCCAAGTGGGTCGAGGCGACCAACTACTTCCCGGTGCGGAAATCTACGGCCGCACAGCTGGGGGACTACCTGAGCAAGAATCCCAACTACAAGATCGCCTACGATCTGTTGCTCAACAGTGATGCCAAGGCGGAACCGCCCTTCGCCGGATACTCCGAAGTCCGGGACGCGGTTGAGGCGGCCTTCAACAAGATATTGGATGGCGCCGATATCGATGCTACGCTCCGGGACCTGGATGCGGAGGCCAACAAGATACACCGGGAAGCGGCGCCCTAGGTCTCGAACAGATAGCGAAGCAGGAATTCTTTGACCCCGGTATTTCGATCCGGAACCGCCGTTTTGTCGAAGGGCAGGCCGGAGGGAGACCAGAGAGCGAGCATGGCCTGCATCCAGGGGGTGGGGCACAGGGGGGAGAGATGTTGTCCCCCTCTGAGGCCCGTGTCCACCGCATCCGAGCCCGGAGCGTACCTTCCGGTGAGATGGGTATCCGCCCTGGGATAGAGGAACAGCAGGTAGGGATCGTTTTCCCCGCCCCACAGGTGGGAGATTTCGCTGCCAAGGCTGTCGTTGGCCTGGTCGAGGCAGCGCAGTACCCGCTCGCCGACCTGTTCCCGGGAAAACCCCGCTTTTTTGGCCTGCCGCGGATTCACCACCACCTGACCGCAGTTGGCCGGGTGGTAGTAGGCCACCGAATGGCGCAGGTCGTACCCCCTTTTTGCCCTGTCTTGAGAGACACGAACCAGGCCGGCCTCTGCAAGCAGATCGTTGAGGTGGAGGGCACGGCGGTACGGAGCCTGTCCGTGATCCGCCGACAGAACGAGCAGCGTGTTCTCCCCTATGCTCTCCATGATCTTTCCTATATAGGAATCGAGAAGCCGGTAGCAACGGCGAAGCAGCTCCGCCGCTCTGCCCTCCGGCCAGAGGGCTTCGATCTGGTCGAGGTACACGTGACCCAGTTCGTCGATCAGGGAGAAGTACACGATAGTCAGGGCCGAGGACAGTTCCTTCACAGAGGCCAGAGCCAGCTCACCCATCTGCGCGGTTACATACTCGGACAGTCTCATCTCTTCATCGATCGATAAGCCGCCCTCTTTGCGTGAATAGCGAAACAGGTTTCCGTGATGGATAGATTCAGGTATCAGCTGACCTGCTCTGTGTCGGAGATGCTTCGCCATGCGGAGGTGAGGCCGGGACGAGGAGGAGAGGAACAGGCACCATCCGTTCGAATACCCGACAGCCGAGGCAGCTCGAGAGAGCCGCAGCGGCTGGATCTCCCCCGGAGCCAGGAATGCCAGGATGCGCCTTCCCCGGCGCAGCCGAACACCATCCTCACCGGCTTCGATACGAAGGATTGCACCATCGATAGCCAAGCTCTCGCCTTCGGCGTCCAGGCGGATCCGGTTCGAATCAGGGCGGTGGTTGCGATATCCGTCCAGGAGCAAATCGAAGCCGTCGTAGCCTTTTCCCCAGACCGGATCCTTCCGAAAGGCCGCGTTGAAAAGCGTGTAGCCGTATCCTCTTCGCTCCAGTTCTTCCCAGATCGGTGCCGCTCCGGATACCGTCACTGCAAAACCGCTTACCGACCGTTCGAGCCTGCCTCCATAGTCGGGCATTTGATATCCCCACACACCGCTCTGCGCCGGTGGCGAACCGGAGAACAAGGCCCGCAGTGCCGGAGGAGTTTCGCAGTTCGGTTCCGGTGGCCGGCTGGGGCCTAGATACCCCTGTTGTCGAATGGCGGACAGAGCGGGGCAGACACCTGCCCCGATGCAGCGGCTGGTGATTTCATATCCGGCCGCGTCGAGAATCAGCCAGACGATCCTTCTCTCAGGTCGTTCGTCGCGGCTCAGTACCGTTACCTCCCGGGGATCTCCACCGTCGTTTCCGAGTCGAAAGCAGCTGCAACACCTCAGGCCGTTGCGACCTGCAGGGCGATCTCCATCATATCGGTGTAGCTGTGCTGTCGCTGTTCGGCGCTGGCGGTTTCCATGGTGACCAGACTGTCGCTGACCGTGAGGATCGACAGTCTCTGAACAGCGTGGCCCGCCGCCAGCGTGTACAGCGCCGCGGTTTCCATCTCCGCGGCCAGCACTCCGTAGCGGGCCCAGATCTTCCAGGAGTCCGGATCGTCGGAGTAGAAGGTGTCGCTGGTCAGCACCGTGCCGACCCGGACGGATACACCCCGCTGCCCGGCCGCCCGGTGAGCCTCGAGGAGCAGCTCGAAACTCGCCGAGGGGGCGAAATCGCAGCCCTGAAAGCGGATGCGATTTACGCCTGAGTCCGTGCAGGCCGCTTGAGCCAGAACCACCTCTCCCAACTTCAGGTTCTCCTGGAGGGCTCCGCAGGTACCGATGCGGATCAGGCGTTTTGCACCGTAATCGGCGATCAGCTCGTGCACGTAGATCGAAATCGAAGGGATCCCCATGCCGGTGCCCTGTACCGACACCTGCTTGCCTTTGTACTTACCGGTGAAGCCGAGCATGCCCCGCACCCGGCTGTAGCACTCCGGACTCTCCAGATAGGTTTGGGCTACGAACTGAGCGCGCAGGGGATCGCCGGGAAGCAGAACCGCCTCGGCGATCTGACCGGCTTTTGCTCCGATGTGGATGCTCAATGGATTCCTCCTATTGGAACAGACACGCGTTTTTGAAGATCCGCGATGTACTGCACCGATAGATCTCACCCCGGTTTCGATGGTATCGACGCATTCGCTGTATCATAGCAGCTCCAGGATGAATAGGGTAGCGTTTGCCGGGGTGCAGCAGAGCACGGGCATGCCCCTGCCGCTGTTCATGGTGGCAACTTTTCTACAGAGTTTTCTTCTCACCGCCGTGCTGGGATTTCTAGGTGTGCTGTTGAGCGGGAAAACGGGGCTGGGGGCTCCTGTGCTCGAGTCGCTCGTCTATCGAGATGCAGATGACGCGAACAGTGCGGTGAGTCCCCCCTCTCCCGGGTCGAAATCCAACCCGGTCGGCGTGCTTGCTTTTTCAGCTGTTGTCGGACTGCTGGCCGGTGCGGTTGTCTTTGGCGTCGATCTGCTGTTCCTCCACCGGATCGAGATCGAGCTGATTGTTTCCTACTTTTCCCAAGCCGCCTTGGCTTCGATGTACTTCTTCAGCACTTCGTCGTTGACGTATCCGAACTCGATGGCGATTTCCCCGAACAGCCGGCTGTCTCCGGCCTTTTGGGCATCCAGTATTTCCTGTACCTGCTGCTGATTTAATACGCCGATTCGCCGCAAAAACTCGCCGATTTTTTCTGCCATAGGATACGCTCCGGTTCTCGAGCTCGTCTACATTATAGCTAGAACTGCGAAAGTATCAATGCCGCTGCAGCTTTCCCGGCTTGCCCGAAACCGCATTCCGGATCCCTATAACCGCAGAGACGATCACAAGAATTATGCAGACATAGGCAAACCAATCCCCGATGCAACCATAGACCGTGCGGGCCCCTCGGATAGGCACGTCGGCAAGCATCAGACGGTCCCGGGTCATGAAGTAATCCTGCCGGGCCAACACAATTCCTCTGGAATCGGCGGCCATGGAGGCGCCCTCGTTGACCTGGCGGATCACGGAGTACCCGCCCTCGATGCCGCGGATCAGCGCCGGTTCGGTGTGAAAAGGACGGATGCGTTCGGAGTCATAGCCGGGCACCAGCATGATGTCCGCACCGGCTTGGGCCGCCTGCCTCGAGAAGCCGGGGAAGTCCAGGTCGAAGCAGATCGCGGCGGCTAGAGTGCCGTAGGGTGTCTCGATGGTCTTGATCACACCGTCGGAGTCCACGGGAAGCCAGGATTTCGTCTTCTGGTAGGTGAAGGCCAGCTCGCCCCGGGGGGTGAACATCAGCACCTTATTGTAGTTCAGGCTGGTGCCGTAGCGTAATTCGAGGATGGCCGGGGCGAAATAGATTCCGTTCGCTGCGGCAAAATCCTCGGACCGGGAGATGAAGCGTTCCAGATCATCTGAAGGAACCACACCGTTACCTTCGGCCCAGAATACGATCCGGGCTCCAGCCTGGACCGCCCGGGTGCTCTGTTGAAACAGCTCATCCTCTATTCCGCGCATCTCCTGTCCGTACCGGGTGATCTCTTCCTTGGGAGTTCCCCGATCTAGGAGCGCCCAATAGTCCCGAGGATGCTCGACGGTGATGCCCGCGACCCGCACGGTTTGTACGCGGGAAGGAGAGGTGGCGATGCGCACCGATCCGTAGGACAGAACCAGAAGCGCGGCGGCTGTGAAAACCAAAGCCGGGTTGCTCGCCGTACGGGAAAGGGTGCCGCCCATCCGCAGATCAAAACCGTTCTCCCAGGCGGTGTTCACGATCGAGGCAAACCAGGTGATGAGGAAGGAGATCCCCCAGATTCCGGTGATCGATGCCGTCTGAATGATGGTGGTGAAGCCAAACTGGGTCGAACCGAAGGAGAACAGGGTCCCGAGGGGGGTGAACCCCACCAGGTAGTCCATGGTCACATAGGCTGCGGGAAAGACCAGGGTCGATCCGAAGCTCCCGAGGCGAGGGGAAAGGGCACGGTCGATGTACAGCACCAGGATCAACGGCAGGGGAACGATCGCCGGCAGGATGATCTGGGCGATGAGGGGCAGATCCCAGGCACCGATCATGTTCGTCAGAAATGCCGCATACAGACAGGGAAGTGCGAGCAGGGGGGCGTACCATTTCTGCTGATTCCTGAAGAAGCGAAGCAGAAACACCGGAGCGATCCAGGCTGCGGCCGGGGCGCTCCAACGCCAGCCGATCAAGGCGTAGGCTGCAGAGCCGAGACCGAGCCACAGCAGACTCTTCATTTTGATCTCTCCTTCTTTTTCGTGCACATAAACACTTGCTTGGTTCTATTGATTAATTCTTTTGATTAAATCATTTGATTAAATCAAAGGTAACATAATCCTGAAGAGATGGAAAGTCAAGGGGGATCAGCCAAAAAAATCGGGTTGGATTCGATTGTCTATTTCCGCCACTGCACACGGATCAGGCGATAGGGGATCCCGAGGTGCTTTTCGTCGACGGGAAGGAGCAAACAGGATGAGATCGGGGAATCCCGATTTGTTGCCCCCCGGATACTCGCCGAGTTTATCGAAGATCGCGACCAGATGCTCCCGGGGGATCGTGCGGACGCTTCGCTCGACCAGCTCCCGGGGCAGGAATCTCCAGTGCACCAGATCGCTGGCGATCCCCTCCTTGCGGTCGTAGAGCCGGAGCATTTCCTCCGGCCAGGATGGGGTGCTCTGGATATGGCGCAAACGCTCCTCGATCGGCCGGACCCGGCGGCGCCGGAACTCCGGCCGGAACAAATCCTTCGGACCCCGCTGGTAGCGGTTGAAGAAGGTGCCGGGTAGAGAAAGGAATACGATGTCCCAGAAGGCCAGGCCGAAAAGGCCGATCCAAAGTACATTTTCGGCGTAATAGCCCGTGAATCCCCGTCGAGGGATCGCTGACGATTTCCCGGCACAGTTCGAGGGACTCCTGCAAGTGCCCGCGTCGCTCCAGGATACGGGCTTGCCGTTCTCGGGAGGGGGGCAGCTCAGCCATTTTGAGCAGGAACAGCTCTTCGGACAGCTCCCAAGGTCCGTCTTGTTCGAGGAATTGTTCCGCGGTGAGTTCCGCGACGGCCGCCCCGACATCTGCGATCTCGCTGTAAATGAGCATGTCGCTTCGGAACAGGGGACCTTTTCGTGAAATCAGCCGCACGTACAAACGGCGTGCATCCAAAGACAAGGAGCGAAAGCCCCGGGAGAAGCTCTTTTCACCGGCCGTCAGGATGTCATCGTAGTGATTGTCGACGAAGTCCAGGATCCTCTAACGGCTCATCCCGATGGTACCACATCCTTCTGTTTTGTTGGGGCAAAATGGTTTTGTAGAGAATGGCTGTGTCTATCGGACTGCCTGAGGCAGATGAGTACACGTCAAAATGCAAACAGCCGTGTTCGGAGGGATGGTTTTTTCCTACGTCAATTCGAACTTCGCGTTTTAGACGGATAGAATCTGGTATTTGGATTCAAAGCGGACAGCAATTCCCTCACCCTCGGAACGAATGATCCGTCCGTTGGTTTGGATCTTGCTCCGAATCTTTTTGCGCACCGGTAGGAAAAACGTCAGCTCTACAGGGGTATCAAGCGGCAACGTTTGTTCCGTACATAAATATGCACCGTCCGATGAAATGTCGCGGGTGAACAGCTCCAGTTGGTCGGCTCTGTTTTCCAGTTCTTGCAGCACCGTGTGGAGTCGGAGTTCGAAACGCTCCACTGATCTCTTTTCCTGTTCCTCAGTTGCATTGTTCATTTCAATATCCTGTCGTTTCCTGCGTTGTCTGCTCAGACTAGCATGCAAGACTCGTACCAGATTCCCGGAATCCCGATAATAGAACGTAAAGTTTTATGCTATATGTAAATATCTTATAAACAGATTCGGCTGAAAAGCGTTAGAGGCGGAGTTGCGATTACAGCTTTGTAATCGCAAGAGCTCGAAATTATTCGACAATCAGCCGTCTGAGGGTTTCTTTGGGCGAGACCTTGGTGGTTTTGAGCTGCTTTAAAACCTCTACGGTCAGCCGGAGATCCCTCCCTTTGGTCTCGTAGAGCTTGTAGAACAGTTCCAGATCCTGGGTGTAGCGTACGAAGGACATGATGTAGGCGTTGTTGGCCGGGATGCCCTCGAAACCACGGAAGCGGGCGGTCTGGAACAGCTTCGGAGCATCTGAGATCAGGCGGCGATTGAACTCCTCGACGACCCGGGTCTTCTCGGCCAGGATCGTCTCCCGGTCGGCCTCGAGACGGTAGAGCCGGTCCAGCCGATCGTGCAGATCGATGATCCGGTCCCTGAATGCCTCCCAGTCCTCCAATGCAGCCAGCGCCTGACCGTAGGCTGCAGAGCCGACCCCGTAGCGGTCCCGGAGGAAGGCCAGCGCCCCCTCCCGGCCCACGAAGGTGGCCAGCTCCTCGTTGAACTGGATCTCGTTCTTGATGAAGATCGTCGCATGGGTCTGCTCGTGGATGATCAGATCGGCCAGGGCGTAGGGGGAGTAATCGGTCATGAAGCTGTAGATCGGATCCGAGAAAAATCCCAGCGTGCTGAAGCCGTCCACTCGCCTGATCCAGACATCCAGACCCCTCTTTTCGAGCCGCGCCGCCTCGCGCTCGGCATCCGACAATTCGTAGAAACCCTTGTAGGGAAAGGAACCGAATATGGGAAAGCGCCACTGGTGCGGTGAAAACGAGTCCGCAGCACAGGCGGTGACAACATCCACCACGTAGTCCTTGTCCAGCTCCAGGTAACGGGTGTAGTTCCTGTTCTGCTCCAGACCGATCTGCTCCACGGCATAGCGGCGGATCTCCTGGACGGTGCGCAGCATTTCCTCCACATCCCCGCCGAGCGCTCCTTCAGCCAGTACTTTTTCGATGGACCGGGCGCGGCTGTTGTAACTCAGGAGGTAGGTTCCCTGCTTGAGCAGGTAGCAGCCGCCGATCAAAGGGAAGATACCGAGAATGAGCAGTGCGGCACGTTTCATAGGGTTCGAAGGAATTGTAGTCGGTACACGACGAAGAGGGAAGACGCGAACGCGCCGGTACCGGTGGGCGGATCGACAACCCGGAGCTCCGTTGCTATAGTGATCCCATGGGAGTGAGGATCATCGGCATCTCCGGCGGGTCCGGATCCGGAAAGACCACCATCGTACAGCGGATTTCCCGGACTATCCCCGACTTCACCTTTCTGGCCCAGGACAGCTACTACAAATCCGCCGAGTTTGTAGACAATGAGAATATCACGGCCTTCAACTTCGATCACCCGGCGGCCTTCGATACCGATCTGATGGTCGAACAGCTGCGAGCTTTGAAGGGGGGAGAGACGATCCAGGTCCCCGTGTATGATTTTGTGCATCACCGGCGTAAAGCGGAAACCCTGACCGTAGCCCCCCGCAATCTGGTGATCTTCGAGGGCATCATGGTCTTCGTGGATGCACGGGTGCGGGAGCTGTTGGATCTGAAGCTGTACGTAGACACCCCGGATGATATTCGTTTCATTCGTCGATTGAAACGGGATATCACCGAACGGGGCCGTACCGTGGAGTCGGTAATCACCCAGTACCTGGATGTCGTACGTCCCGGACACCTCGAGTTTGTGGAGCCGACCAAGGCCTACGCCGATCTTATCATTCCCGAAGGCGGGAACAACGAAAAAGCCCTGCAGGTGTTGACCTCGTTTATGCAGGGGATTCCTTAGCCACGAGGGAGGAAGTGTACAGTTGATCTCACCCAAGCGAAGCACCGCACGGATACCCGCAGGTTGCAACGGACGGGCAAGGTAGAGGAGGAATTCATGGGAAAAACCGAAGTTTATGCGGCGGAGCTCGAAGAGCTGGTATGGGATCCGAAGCAGGCGGACGAGCTGGCCGAAAAGCTCATGGCGGAATCCAACCTGCCTGGTCCTCGAGGCAATCTGGAGCTGGCCGAAGCCTTTGCCAAGGCGGTATCCACCGCTGCCGCTGAACCGGCCGCCTGGCTGGAGACCTTGTACGACTGGGCCGGGATCTCCGCGGCGGAGGCGCCTACCGGAGACCCGCGGGAGTTCCTCCCCTTCTGCGCGTTGCTTTCCTTCGGGGTGCTGTACAACACTCATGCCTGCTCGTATCCCTGCACCGGCCCCTGTGACTGCCCGTTGTGGCCGGTTCAGAGCGAGCATCTGGTGGAGATGATCCGGCGGGCCGCCGCCGATCCCCGCTGGCGCATCCGCGAAGCTGTAGCGATGTCCCTGCAGCATCTGGGAGAGGGCAACCCGTCAGCCTTGCGCCGCATCCTCGATGACTGGCTTTCCGATGGTGTTGAGAAAGCCGGTTGCCTGACCGACAGCTCCTTGATGGAGCGGCGGGCAGTTCTGGCCGCTTTGGCCCATCCGCCGCTTCTGGGTGAAACGGATTTCGCCCGCTACGCTTTGAAGACCGCCGGCGGGATTCTAGAGGACGCCGCCGGGGTTCCGGCAGAGAGGCGGAAGGGGGAAGCGTTCCGGATTCTGAAAAAAGGACTGAGCTATGCCCTCAGCGTGTTCGTTGCGCATCTTCCCGAGGAGGGCTTTTCGCTGCTGGAGCGATGGGCCGAAAGCTCCGACCCGGACGTCCGCCGGGTGCTGGTGGAAAATCTGAAGAAGAAGCGGTTGGCAGCGGTAGATCCGGACCGCCTGGCCGGTCTGTTGCGGACGCTTGGTGGCTAGCCGTCATCGGCGTATTTCCCCTCGGTCTCGGCCTGGAGTGGCTGTTCCATTTAGCCTCTACGAAAGAAAGCTTGCCGCCGGTTTCCAATATGAAGTCGATCTCCCTGGATTGCTGATCCCGGTAGTACCAGAAGTTCGCAGGCTCAGTCAGCGCAGCGTTGAGTTTCCGCGCAGATCAGCTTCTTCGAGGGGTGTCAATCATTGTTGCCTGCAGCATCTTTGCCACGATAACTCTAATTTCATGTAAAGAAACGATTTATAGAATCGATCTTCCCATGTCCTCACGAACGGGTTGACGGCCGTCCTTTCGTTTCGACACAGGTGTGTACTAATTCTTTTCTCTGTAGAGACTTAAAAGACACATTTTCGCGAACCTGGCACGGGAGTTGCACCTACTCGTTGTATGGAGGTATCGGATTCGATGGTTTCGGAGAGCAGGAACAACACGGTTGTTCACTCCCTGTTGCGAAAGATCCCCCGGCCCAAGGTCTTACCGGCGGTTACGGTGCTGATCGCCGGAGCTTCGGCAGGTTTCTTTACCTGGTCCAACACCGTGAGCACGAAGACCTTTCACTCCTACCTATTTTTCAACAATCTGGGCGCAATGGAGCGCACCCGGCTGATGCTGCTTCTGGCTGCCGGAGCGTCGTTGTTTTTCTGCCTCTGGATCCTGTTCGCCCTGCTGCGGTCCCGAGGGCGAAACAGTGCCAATGCGATTCCGGAGCCGAGCGCAGTTTATTTCGCTCCCTGCATCCTTTTGGGTTTCTGGCCCTTTCTGTCGGTCCGCGCCTTCGAAGTCTTCTACCCCTTCCAATTCTTCGCAGTCCTCATAGGTTTTCTGGTTGTGACCTTTCTGATCCTCTACAGTTACGGCCGGCAAGAGCGCAGTGTGGGCCCGCTGCGCCTTCGGATGCCGCTGCGAGCGGTACAGCTGACTACTGGAGGGACTGCCAGGCGCTTGAGCTACTACCTGCTCATACTTACCACAGCGGCCTATGCTGTCTTTTTCCTAGTGTGGACTCTGGGCAGGCATCGCTCCTTTTATTCTTACGCCTTCGATCTGGGATGGCAGCATCAGGCCTTCTACACGTTACTGCACACGGGAAATCCCCGCATCACCCTTGTCGTTACCCTCAATCATCTCGGCAACCATTTCCAGCCCCTCTACTACCTGCTGGCCCCGATCTACGCGCTGCACAAGGATGCCACCACTCTTCTTGTCCTGCAGACGTTGATGTTGGCTGTGGCAGCTCTTCCCATCTATCTTATCGCCAGAGATCGGCTCGGCAGCCCCTGGGCCGCCCTGATTGTCGCTCTCGTCTACCTGCTGTACCCGGCCCTACACGGTATCAACAACTTCGACTTCCACGGCCTTGCCCTTCTCATTCCCTTTGTCTGCTTTATGCTCTACGCCCTGGAAACAGATCGATTACGTCTGTTTTGGCTGTTTTTCGTTCTGGCTTTGATTACCCGGGAAGACACGGCTATTTCTCTCTCCGGCGTGGGCCTGTATCTGATCCTGGATCGGCACCGCCGAAAGATGGGTTTTGTCGTGCTGGGCGTATGTGCAGCCTACTTTCTCTTCGTACTGAAGATGATGAGCGTCTTTGACGGTTACGCCGATCTGCAGAAATACTCGGCCCTGGGAGTACCGGAGCAGCAAAACTTCAGCGGTGTGCTCCTGACTCTGTTCACGAATCCCAGATTCGTGTTCCACCAGGTGTTCTTCAATCCCGGCAAAATCGCGTATCTGCTGAAGGTTTTCGTTCCTGTCCTGTTCCTCCCTCTGTTTACCGGGAAGAGAACCTTCCTGCTGCTGCCCGGACTCTCGATCATGCTCCTGTCCAATACGTACTACACCTGCTGGATCTTCTGTCCCTACACGGCCCACATCCTTCCGTATGTTTTCTTCCTGACGATTCTGGGACTCCAGAGGATAGGCGCCCGTGTCCGCGAAATCAGGCTCTCTGCGCTGGTCGTTGCCCTGCTTCTTGCCGGTATCCTGATGAACTACGAGTTCGGTTTGATCTTCTCCAAGCGCTTTCCCGGCTTTCTGCAGCCCACCGAGCGGGAACGAACCGTCTACTCGTTCTTCGACCAGATTCCCGCAGCCGCTTCCCTGACGACTACCGGCAGCCTTGCACCACACCTGGCCGCTCGGAGCCGGATCCACCTGTTTTCGACGGATCCCCCGGATACGGATTACATCCTGATCGATTTAGATGTGCCCAAGCCGGCTCTCGATCCTTACGAGCAGGGATACCCCCAGCGGCACCTGTCGGCCAGGAACTACGTCCTGTCCCGGCTGGAAGGCGGCGACTACGGAGTGTTGCGGTACCAGGATCGGTTCATTCTTCTGGAGAAAGGTGCCGATACGCGTAACAATGCAGATGTCGCCCGAAGCATCCGGTCCTTAACCTATGCGGAAAAGCCTGCGATCGTCCCCTATTACAGTGACCCGGCTGAAAATGTGAATCCTCCCAGATATTCGGAGGCCGATCTACTCCAAACCTTCCTAATAAAGCACAGCGGTGATACAATCTTCCTGGCGGCAAGCGGGGATGTGGAGGGCAGGCTTTCCTATGTCTGCAAGAAGCAGATGATGATGAGTGGCTCGAACATCCATACCCTGCACCATTGCGGTTCGTACCTGGCCGTGTGCCGGGATGAGGAGATCGTCCTGGAGCTCATCGATAATGACCGCCCGGTGGCAGTCGGAAGCTCCGATTCCGGGGTTCTGCAGACTTTGTTTCCGGATCTGCAGCTGGACCTCTATTCATCGGGAAGCAACAGAGACGGCCGGGCTTCGATCCAAATTTCCGGCCGGGAATACGCCTTGAACCAGCCGGGGATGAATACCGTGGCTGTCGACGATTTCGGACGGGTTAAGGCACAGGCCGTCTTTTCCACGGGAAGGTAGATCAGGATGAACCGAAACCGAACCAAGGACGTGAGCGTTTCGATAGTCGTTCCCGTTTACAACGAGGAGGCAAACATCCCCCTGTTGACCGAAAGACTCGAGAAGGTATTGGCCGGCTGCCGGCATGAAATATTGTTTGTCGACGACGGAAGCCGCGACGGAACCCTCGAGAAGATCAAAGCACTACGCAGCTCCAACCCTCACCTTGGTTATCTCTGCCTCTCCCGCAACTTCGGCCACCAGAACGCCATCAAAGCCGGTTTGGATCACGCTTCGGGAGACTGCGTGATCACCATGGACGGGGATCTGCAGCACCCCCCCGAGTTGATCCCCGGGATGCTGGAAAAATGGCGGGAGGGGTTCGAGGTGGTATACACGATCCGCGATGACAACCGGGACGTACCGCTGTTCAAACGAGCCACCGCCCGCGTATTTTACGGATTGATCAATCTGATCGCCGATGTAAAGGTTCAGGAAGGGACGGCGGATTTCCGACTACTCGACAGATCCGTGGTTGATGTGTTGAAAAACATGAATGAATGTGCACCCTTCTACCGGGGTATCGTTCCCTGGACGGGCTTTCGTCAGACCGGTCTGCACTTCAAACCCCTTCCCCGGCACGCAGGACGCACCAAGTATACTTTCGGTCGGATGATAGCCTTTGCCCTCTGCGGCCTTGTCTCCTTCAGCATCATGCCGCTGCGCCTGGCTACATTGCTGGGCTTCGGGATGGCTCTAACCGGTTTCATAATCGGTCTGAAGGCGGTGATCGAGTACCTGATCACCAAAAATACCGTGCCTGGGTGGGCCTCTACAATCGTGACGGTAGTGCTGGTGGGGGGGGTGCAGCTGATCATTCTCGGGATCATCGGGGAATACCTCGGTAAGCTGGTGAATGAGTCCAAGAAGCGGCCTCACTACATTGTCCGGG
>CAZPQC010000037.1:9838-30378 GCA_964588525.1 uncultured Spirochaetaceae bacterium | reverse complement strand
CGCCTCGATCTGTCCGATACGATTCCCTTCTGGACTCGTTTTCAGGACTACTACTTTGCCGAGGAGAAGGGCGCCTGGAAGATTTTCGCCATATTCTAAAGGTCTGGACGTAACCGCAGGTATCCGGCAGAGAGGGGTCGAACAACGCGGTAATCAAGGTTACCTTTCTGCACTCCGAGCAGAACTGGAAGCGACGGTCGTACACCGTGCACAGGTGTGTATCCGTGTCCAGATAGCGGCAGGGGGCGTTTATATTGACAGCCAGACCCCGAAAGCCGACCCGGCGTTCATAGCAACACAACCCACAACGATGACAGATCTCCTCCCATCGCGCCCTTCGTTTTGCGCGTCTTGTCATTAGACAGGCCGGCTACTCGGATAGGGGGGCGAAGTAACCGCTCCGGGTTCGGCCGCTCTTCCTGTGGAAAACAACCTCGGTTTGAAGATCGATGTAATTCTTACCGAATCCCGATTCCGATGGCGATCTAAGTTCCAGCAAATACCTCGATCCCACGCGCCGGCGGATATCGTCGAGCAGGGTCGCCACGCTCTTCGCCGCGAAGTAGGGACTCACCGAGCCACCTGTCTGGGAGCAGATATATTCCAGTTCCCGATCCGCCTGGGGTCCAAAATACACGACATACAGCGGAATCGAGTTGTTCTGGAGATAGTCGGTCACCTCGGCCAGAGTGTAATCGGAGAAGGACTCCCGGTTCAGCCGGCCGGTGGTCAGCAGTATGACCGCCTTGCGCGTCATACGCGTGGTGCCGGAAATGAGCTGGGAGGTTGCCAGACGCAAGGATCGGTCCAGGCGCCAGCGGGGGCTCCACGGTCCGGCCTGCGCCGCCTGAATAGATTCCAGGCGGCTCGCACCGAGCTCGGTTTCCACAACCACCTGCTCCCCGGCGCTGAGAACGCGCCAGCTGCCGGAGCCGTTCGAGCCGTCCTGCTGCTCATGGAGAGATTCTACAGCCGCCGCAAGATCGGGCAGATACGCCCTCATTTCCGGAGATTTCTCAACTACCAGGGCCATTTCCAGCGGGGCGGGAGCCGCCGGGGCTCGGAGCAGCCGGGCGGAGGGTATCTCCCTATTGAACTCGGTGAAAATGAAGTTCTCCGCCTGCAATCCAACCACGGGACGCCCCTTTCGGTCCTCCACCGTGACTTCGATGCGAATATCCGGAAAACTCAGCGAGTTGACCCGGTCGACCTGTACGAAAAGGCTGGTGTAGAGGGCGGTCATCTCGGAGAGGATGTAGATCTTGTTTTCGTCGAAATCTACGACGTAGACCTCTCCGTTGGGACTTACAGCCAGGTGGGTCAGATGACCGGCGACAGCCCCCATATCGCTCAGAGTGGTCCAGGTCTCCTGTCGCAGGTCGTACTCGAGCAGCTTGCCGTGATCAACCACCAGCAGATGATCGGAATCGTAAAAGGCGATCCCCTCCGGTCCGTCCAAGACTCCGGCGCCGAAGCTATACAGGGAGTTGCCGCTCTCGTCATACACGACGATCCGCCTCCTGCTGCTGTCGGCGACGAACAGCTGTTGCTCCTGGTAGGCGATACCTGTCGGTCCGCTCAAGCGTAGAGTCGATCTCCCCCCGATGGAAAGCACGAAATTCCCGTCGAAGTCGTACTTGTTGACCCTCCCGTTTCCCCAATCGCTCACGTACAGATATCCCTTGCCGTCGACGGCCAAATACTGCGGACCGAGCAGCTGCCCCGGGGCGCTGCCCTTGCTGCCGATGACTAATATCCGCTCACCCCGGAGGTTCGTCTTCAGAACCTGATTTCTCCCGTATTCGGCAACAAACAGAAAGCGCTCGCCGGTATCCGGATCCTCCGCTTCCAGACAATCGTAGGGACGATCCAGACCGCGAATGCCTCCCTGAAACACACTTTGCACGGCATTGTTGACATCGAAAAGCAGCACCTCATTGGAGGCAAAGGCAACCACGTATACCGACCCGTCCTCACGGATCCATACGGAGGATGGCCGTCGCAGGGGGTAGGCATTGCTGTCATTTCCGTCGATTACGCTGGCAACAACGAACGGGCTGCGTTCTTCCAGCTGCTCTCCCAGCCCCCGCCGGTAGGTCAGCACATCCACGGTGTTCTCGACCGCCGTATTGCCCGGATCCTGTTTCAGCAGGTAACGCCACTCCGCCAGCGCGGCATCTTCGAAACCGGCACGGTACAAGGCGCTGGCCAACCAGTAGCGGGTGCGGAGATCCTGGGGTTTCCGACTCAGCGATTTTTCGAGGGAGAGAATCGAATCTTGGAAATTGCCGGAATGGAACGCCCGCAGTCCCCAGCGGAAATCCTCGAAAGCCTGTACGGCTTCCATGTCGATTTCCTGAGCGGCGGTTAGCGCGCAGACCAGCAGGAAAAGGAGGACGAGGTTTCTCACCATCAAGATACTATACACTGGATCAGGCAAAGGTATCTACACGATGGGTTTCGCTGTTCGGGACGGTGATTTTTCCTTTTACACCCAGATAAAGGATGCTCTTTATCTGGCGCAGGTCAATAACCTCTTGTCCGCCAGATTGGCTGCGCGTTTCGGGAGGTGGTTGATTGGATGAAATACCCTCGATACTCATTTGTCGAGCTCCATACAATCCTATGCATTCCAGTTCTATTATCGACCTGTTCCAAGCGCGAAATTACTCGGATTTCCAGGAAAAACAGGCTTCCCGATAACGTTCTTCGACCTCGTGATTCGTAGGATGAATCAATATCGGCGACAGTGAGGCGTACCCCGCCTCCACGGCCCCGAAATCCGAAGCCTCCTCCATCATACCACCGGGAATTTGTCCCCCGATGAAGCTGTACAGATCCCCCTGGGGGGAGGTGAAGCGAACAAGCTCATCTTCGTAGATCCGCCGGGTGGGAATTGTGATTACCGGTTCGGCCGGTGTTTCTCGGTTCGGGAAATTGATGTTGAGAAAATGATCTTCGGACCACAGGTCCCGAATCATGGTGAGGTTCCGGATCATGAAGTTAACGGCGAAGTCCAGATGGTACGGGGGTTGATAGGCACTGAGAGAACAGGCAACCGCTGGTTTTCTCAGGAACGCTCCCTGGCGGGCGGCCGCAGCGGTACCGGAATACACGATGTCGGTACCCAGATTCGGGCCCAGGTTAATGCCGGCCACCACCATATCGATCTCTACGGGCACCAGTCCCAGGCAGGCGTGGAGCACGCAGTCCGCCGGCGTTCCTCCCGATGCGTACTCCCGCTCTCCCCTCTTCATGAACTTTGTCGGATTTCCCAAGGTTATGGAGTGGGAGCTGCCGCTGCGGTTGGAATCAGGAGCAACAACCCAGACTTCGTGCTCGCTCTGCAGGGCTTTCTGCAGCAACCGCAGTCCCGGGCTGTCGATACCGTCGTCGTTGGAAAGCAGGATTTTCAAAGGCTGTGGTCCCTGTCAGGATTCGAAGACAATCTGCGCACCGTCGGCTGGATTGACCAGGAAGATCTCGGGTTTGAAGCTGAATATTCGCTCGTAGGCCTCCAAGCGAGCCTCGTATTTGGGTATTGCTTTCTCCTCGATCAGGGTCACCGTACAGCCGCCAAATCCAGCCCCGGTCATCCGTGATCCGTAGACACCCTCGGTTTCCCAGGCACGTTTCACCAACCAGTCCAGCTCGGGGCAGGAAACCTCATACTGGTCCCGCAGGCTCTCATGGGACCGGTTCATCAGCTTTCCGAAGCTCCCGATATCGTTTCGCCGCAAACTCGATTCCGCATCCCGCACCCGCTCATTCTCCTCCACCACGTGAAGGCAGCGCTTGCGGGTCGTCTCCGGGATCAGGCCCAAACTGTCCCGCAGATCCTCCACCGTGTAGTCCCGAAGCGAACGTCCGGGTTTCCGGGAGCTCAACAGACTCACGCACTTCTCGCATTCCCCGCGGCGCTGGTTGTATTCCGAGTCCACGAGGCTCCGCGGCACGCTGGAGTTGGTAATCAGTATCTTCACGCTTCGTAAGGCGATCGGGATGTGACGATACTCCATGCTACGGGTATCGATGAACATGGCCGAACCTGACTTTGCCATTCGGGAGACGAACTGATCCATAATCCCGCACTGCACACCCACAAAGCTGTTCTCCGCTTCCTGGGCAAGACGAGCCAGCTCGGGCCCGGACAGTTCGATTGCCAGAAGTTTCTGAACCGCGTAAGCAGTCGCCACCTCCAAGGCCGCGGAGGAGGACAGCCCGACTCCCACCGGAACATTTCCGGTTACCGAAAAACTCAATCCCCCGGTTACGTATCCCCGGGTTTGCAGGACGCTGATCACACCCTTGAGATAGTTGGCCCAGCGGTCCTCTTTCTTGAAACGCAGGTTGCTCAGGCTGGCACGCTTTCGGTCTTTAAAATCAACCGAGAGAAAGCGCAGATGCTGATCCTTTCGTCGGGATACCGCAACCCGAACGTAATAGTCGATAGCCATAGGAAGGACAAAACCCTCGTTGTAGTCGGTATGTTCGCCGATCAGATTGACCCGACCCGGTGCTTGTGCAATTATGTCTGGACCCTGGCCATACTCTTCCTCATGGCTGCGAATCAGATCGTCCATGGATGACTCCGCTGGAATGAAATTGAAAACGGTGTTATATTCTATGGGAAAAACCGAAAGAGTGCAAGAAAATAGGATGCCCTGATGATCGAAACGGACCTGCAGTACGGAGAAAAGGTGAGGATTGAACCGGGAACGAAGATATACTCCATCGGGGATCCTCTTTCCAACCATCCGATCTACTACGTGATAGCCGGTCTCATCCGCATCGGGATCCCCCTTTCGGATGGATCGACGATTCCGGTATACCATCACCCCGACTCGGTGTTCGGCGTGGTGGAGTCCCTCCTCGACTGCCCCCGCCTTACCATCGCCTACTGCATGGAGAACTCGATACTGTATCGCTGGGACAAGGAGGGCTTCGACGTGGCCTCGAGCGTATCCTGGGAGTTGGCTCTGGAGACGATCACCGGATTGACCCGCACTCTTCGTATCATGAACGCCGAGTTCGGCGACCGTATCCAATCCGGTTGAGGTAACGAGGCAAGCAACCATGTCTGATCAGAACTATGCCGAGATCATGAAGATCGCCTTTCAAGCTGAAGAGGCGATCAATGAAGAAATCATCAACAAGTTCGGAAAAAAATACGGGGACAAGACGGTTCTCATCAAGGAGGGAGATGTCCAGCAGGAGATCTTCTGGATCCTCTCGGGGGAAGTGTACATCACCCGTAAAATGGGCGATAAGTACAAGGTCATGGCCACCCTGGGCAAGGGGGAGCTGATCGGAGAGATGAGCTTTTTCGACAAATCCGTACGATCGGCAACCGTGATCACCAAGGGCCCGGTGGAGGCTTTGGTGTTCTCCAAGGAAAATTTCCAGGAGATCTTCGCGGCCAGCCCCCAGTGGACCAAACGACTGCTCGTGTCCCTGTCCAGCCGCATCGGACAGATGATCGAAAAACTTCAGGAAGCGTAAAAAACACCCTGGCGTACGCATTTCTCCTCATCGAAAGTGCAGCGAATACCGCCCCTCCCTGAAAGTCAACTGACAGCGGTGGCCAAAAAGTCGGGAGATCGTTTCCCCCTTCAGGGTCTGCCGCCTCCCTCCGCAGGCCAACACCCTGCCCCCGTCGAGAATCAGGACTCCCCCATAGGCACCCGTAATTTCCTCCACATGATGGGTGACCGTGATCACCGTCATCTCCGGTTTTTCGAGGAACAGCGTATGCAGGGAATCGAGGAACTCCTCCCGGGAAAGAGGGTCCAGTCCCATGCACGGCTCGTCCAGGAGCAAAATTTCGGGCTCCGCCATCAGAGCGCGGGCGATGAGCACGCGCTGCCGTTCGCCGGTGGACAAGGTGGCGAAGCGCCGACCGATCAACTGCTCGGCCCGAAGAGCCTTCAGGTTATGCACGGCCCTGCGCTGCTCGGCGGGAGTGCATTCCTCGTAGAAGGACAGCGTTCCCCTTTCGCCGGCCAGCACAACATCCGCCACATTCATGAACTCCGGGATCATGTTGCGCAGGTCGTAGTGAACCCAGCCGATTCGGGTGCGGAGCTCTCGCAAGTCCGTATGTCCGAACTCCCGCCCCAGAACGGCGACCCGGCCCCGGGACGGATAGGCGTAACCGGTGATCAGCTTGAGCAGGGTCGTCTTACCGCTGCCGTTCGGTCCAAGCAGCACCCAGCGGCCGCCCCCCTCCACTTCCCAGTCGATGCCCCTCAGAATCGGGATACCCCGCAGCTCGAACCACACGTCTTGAAGCGTTACCGAGAGTTCTCTGCGCTCTTGCATCGGGGACAGAGTAGCTGAAATTCGCTATTATGAATACAGGAAATGGCCACCGCGATCCTTCGCTTCTACGAAGAGCTCAACGATTTCCTGCCCGCGGACAGAAGAAAGAGGCAGTTTTCTGCCCGCTTTCACCCCGGGGATACCGTCAAAGCCTTGATCGAGTCTCTCGGCGTACCTCATACCGAGGTGGATCTCATCCTGGTAAACGGCCGCTCCGTGCCCTTCGAGCATAAGGTGCAGCAGGGAGATCGAATCAGCGTCTATCCGGTATTCGAGTCATTTGAAATCGGAGCTGTTACCAAGGTGCGTCCTTCACCGCTGCGGCGCACCCGTTTCGTTCTGGACGTGCACCTCGGCCGCCTGGCCAAAAGCTTGCGGATGCTCGGTTTTGATACGCTTTACTCCAACACCTACGACGATTCCAGCCTCTCCCTTATTTCCCGAGACCAGCGGAGAATCATTCTCACCAGGGATCGGGAACTGCTCAAGCGATCCATGATAACTCACGGATACTGTCTGCGCTCCGATCAGCCGATGGATCAACTCCTCGAAGTGTTGAAGCGATTCGATCTTGCCGGAAAGGTCCGGCCGTTCAGCCGCTGCCTGCGCTGCAACAGCGAGCTACGGCCGATCGACGCGGATGAGGCCGCATCCTCGGTGCCCGAATACGTCGCCCGGACCTACAAACGCTACAAAATCTGCCCGGACTGCGGCAGGATCTACTGGCAGGGATCCCACTGGGAACACATGAAAAGGGTACTGGATTTCAGTCTTTGATGTTGTACCGCTTCTTGAAGCGCTCGACCCGCCCGGCCGTGTCCACCAGCTTCTGCTTCCCCGTAAAAAAGGGATGACAATTCGAACAAATTTCCACCTTTATGTCTTTTACGGTAGAGCGGATCTCCATCACATTCCCACAGGCACAGGTCACCGTGGTGGGTTCATATTTCGGATGAATATCTTTCTTCATAGTATACCTCGCATTTCACCATTGGCTGAGGTGTTCATTGACTTCAAGAACGCATCATTATTCTTGGATTTCTTCATTCTGTCAATTAGCAGCTCGATAATCTCCAGATCGTCCATCGGTCCGATAACCTTGCGCAGCACCCACAGCTTGTTCAGAGTTTCCTCGGGCAGCAGCAGTTCCTCTTTGCGTGTACCCGACCTCTTGATGTTGATGGCGGGGAACAGGCGTCGGTCGGACAGTCTGCGGTCCAGATTGATCTCCATGTTGCCGGTCCCTTTGAACTCCTCGAAGATCACCTCATCCATGCGGCTTCCCGTCTCGATCAGAGCGGTGGCGACGATCGTCAGGCTTCCCCCCTGCTCGATATTTCGGGCCGCCCCGAAAAAGCGTTTGGGCTTGTGCAGGGCATTGGAGTCGACTCCTCCGGAGAGGATTTTACCCGAAGTCGGAACCGTCTGGTTGTAGGCCCGGGCCAGCCGGGTTATCGAGTCCAGCAGAATAATTACATCCCGCTTGTGCTCCACCAGCCGTTTGGCCTTTTCGATGACCATCTCGGCCACCTGCACATGCCTGGTGGCCTGCTCGTCGAAGGTCGAGGACACCACCTCCCCGTCGACATTGCGCTGCATATCCGTCACTTCTTCGGGACGCTCGTCGATCAGGAGCACGATCACAAAAACTTCAGGATGGTTGGTGGTGATCGCATTGGCGATCTTCTGCATGATTATGGTTTTGCCCGCCCGGGGCGGGGAAACGATCAACGCCCTCTGCCCCTTTCCGATCGGACAGAACAGGTTGATCAGACGGGTTGAAATCTCTTCTCCCGTGGTCTCCATGTTGAATATCTCATCCGGATACAGGGGTGTAAGATTCTCGAAGGGGATCCTGCTCTGGGCCTCCTCCGGCGGGTCGAAGTTCACACTCTCCACCCGCAACATGGCGAAGAAGCGCTCTCCCTCTTTTGGGGGGCGGATCTGACCGGAAACTGTGTCACCGGTTTTCAGGTTGAACAGCCTGATCTGAGACGGGGATATGTAGATGTCGTCGGGACCGGGCAGATAGCTGTAGTGGGGGGACCGCAGGAAACCGTATCCGTCGGGAAGAATCTCTAAAGCGCCGGCGGCATAGATCTGCCCGCTGCGCTCGGTGTGCATCTTGAGAATGCTGAAGATGATCTCCTGCTTCTTCATCGAGATCAGGTTCTCGTGATTGACCCCCATGTCCGCCGCCATCGTGCGCAGTTCCCGCATATTCATGACGGTCAGGTCATTGATATTGAGCTTCTCCCGACCTTCCACCGGACCTTTTTGTTCCCTGCCGCCGTGTTTGTGACTCGGCCTGTTTCCCCGAAGCGACGGTGCCGGTTTTCCCTCTGCCGGAGCATCCGCCCGGGCCTCAGAAACGCTGCCGGCACTTTCCTGCGTCTCGGCCTCGGCGTTCTGCTCTCCCGATTGCTCCCCCTCTTTTATCAGTTCGACTCGGAGTTTCTTCTTTTTGTTCCGCTTTGGGGGGTGCATCGCTCTTGCGGTGTATTCCTTCGCGGGGTCGACCCGCTCTACAGCGGCGGATCCCTTCGCGGGGTCATCCTGCTCCACAACCGCAGGTTGCTCACCCCCGGCGGCTTGCTGCGTTGATTCAGATTCCCGAGCTGAGGCGCTCGAATCACCGGTGGGGACCTCTCCATCCGTCCGGGGATCCGCGCCGGGATCGCCTGAGCCGTTTCCGCCCTCTTCGTCACTCATAGAGGGATCTTGTATGGTTGTATCGTCGATCTCAGTCACTTTCTTTTTTTTACGAATGATCGCCATGTATCACTCCAGTTTGCATTTTGAGCGGAGGTTGAGATCCAGTCACCCTTGTTGTCTCACCGGATCCACGGTAGACGGTTACTGATTATTCCCGCACGCCTTTGGGGTATATAATATGTTATGCAAATGCATCTCTATCGGATTGCCCTTACAGTAAAAGGCCAGAAGCTTTTCAGATTGAAAATAAGAAACGCTAAATACTCTAAAAATATAGCCATATTACACGGGAGTGTCAATACTCCAGATCCGCATCTAAGCCGAGCAGTACGCACTCGGCCAGTACCAATGCCGCCACGGCGCTGCGCCGCCGAATCGCGTCCCGGTTGCCGTGAAAATGAAAAACTTGACACAGATGCCCGCCGTGGCGGTAGCGTGCGGAAATCCAGACGGTTCCTACCGGTTTTTCGGCGGTGCCTCCCTCCGGCCCGGCGATTCCCGTTACGGCCACAACCGCTTCCGCCGGCGTGTGCTCGAGCAATCCCTCCGACATGGCCGAGGCAACCTCCGCGGATACGGCTCCCGAGCTTTCCAGAACCCCTTTGGGAACCCCCAACAGCCTCAGCTTGGATTCATCCGAGTAGGTCACCAGGGTTCCCCAAAACACCTGGGAGCTTCCCGGTACGTCGGTGAGCAGCTTCGACACCAGGCCGCCGGTGCAGGACTCGGCCACGGCTATTCTCTCTGCCCTCTGCTTGAGGATCTGGTACAGCAGGAAGCTCGGTTGAACGTCCCCCTGGCGGATACGCATCCGGCCGAAACGTTCGACCAGATCTGAAAAGACGCGCAGTCGTTCCTGCTGCTGTGACCCCCGCAAAGTGAAAACGATCCGGTCGTGGGCAACCCGGGTGCTCCACGACATCCCGGAATCCGCGTCTCTCGCTTCCTGCAGGGCCTGCTCCAGAACCGATTCCGATATCATCAGGGCGGTGGCAATGAGCTCGGCGGCCGAGGCATCCCCCTTTCCGAGTGATCGGATGAGCGGAACGGCCTCACGAAGGAACATCTCCTCCAACTCCTCAGGAGGGCCCGGCAGAGCAATAACCGTGCACGTTTTCGTACAGCCGAAAATTCCGGGGGCCGAGCCGACCCGATTGGACAGTACCCGGAATCCAGCGGGGATCAGGGCCTGCTTGCGGTTGGTCGGCGCTATTTTCCGACCTCGAGCCGTATAGCGGGCAACCAGGTCGTCCCAGATCGCCTCATCGAAGTGAAGAGGAGCTTCACAAATTTCGGCTACCACATCCCGGGTCAGATCGTCACTGGTTGGACCCAGTCCTCCGGTAATGATCACCAGCGCCGCGCATTCAACCGCCTGGCCCAGCTCCCGGCGGAAAACTTGCGGATCATCCGGTATCTGAACGCACCTTCGCGTGTAGAACCCCAGACCCCTGAGCTCCGCTCCGAGAAAGCGGAAATGGGTGTTGAGGATTTTCCCTTCGGTCAGTTCCGTGCCTACAGAGAGAATGATCGAGGTCGGTTGTTCTTCCATGCGGAAGTCAGATGCTCTGGGTTGCTTTCTTGATATTCGCCACCGGGGCGGAAAAAATATCCAGCTTCTCGGGATTCTTGATCATTTCACACTTGCCCTCGAAAACGACTCCGTCGGCGATGTTCAGCTTCGCCGTTCGGATGTTTCCGAAGACTTTGCCCGTGGTCAGCATTTCCAGCCGTTCACTTGCCTCGATATTTCCCCGCACCACACCCCCGACGACAACGGATCCTACCTTGATATTGGCTTTGACCGTAGCACCGTTCTCGATGTAGAGAAAACCCGGGGATTCGATCTCTCCCTCGAAGGTTCCGTCGATCTTCAAGGACTCCTTGAAACGCAGCACTCCATTGAAGCTCGTCTCCTTGCCGAGGGTCGTGGTGATTTTTTCAATGCTCTTGTGTTCGTTGTTTTTGGGCATCTAATCCAACTTGGTTTTCATGACAGACACCCCGTCCCACTCCTCGGGCGGGGGATTTTTAAGATAGTGCTTGCAGCGGTCAAAGTACACTTTTGAGGGACCATCATCGGGATCCACGCTCAAGGCCTTGGCAAACAGATCCTTGGCGACGTCGAACTTCATCAGCTTGTAGTTCTTGCGGCCCTCGTTGAACAGCTCCAGCACTTTCTTTTTTGTTTCCGAGATCATGGACGTACCTCGTCGCTCAGGTTGCTTGTTTTCCAGGTGCGGAGATGCTTCTGCAGCTTCTTTTCCAAATCCTCCAGGGAAAGATCCCCCTTCTTCAGCTTGTCTCCCTTGTTCTGCAATTCTTCGATCTCATCCTCCAGGCCCTGCAGCGTCGCCAGAATCTCCGCTCCCTCTCGTCTCACCAGAGCCGCAAGCTCCCCTGCCTGCGAGCGATCAGAGGAGTCGAGCTTCTCCGCCGCCTCGATCAGATCGGAGATCGGCTTCCTTATATGCTGGGTGAAAAAGATCAGCGAGTTATTCAGGGACTCGACCAGGGATATTCTTCTCTCCCGCCGGGCAACCTGCTTGGCAAGCTCGCGGTTGCGCAGGACCGCCCGTATCCGGGCCAGCACCTCGGAAAAATTAAATGGTTTGGTGATGTAGTCGTCGACTCCGAGCTCCAATCCACCGATCTTGTCTTTGACCTCGTCCATGGCGGAGAACATGATGATCGGAGTCTGGCGATACTTGCGGAACTCCTTTTCCTGCTTGAGCTTCTTGGTAACCTCCCAACCGGTCAGGCGGGGCATGATGTTGTCGAGGATGATCAGGTCCGGATCGGTTTCAACGACTTTTTGCAGGGCCTCCTCGCCATCGGCTGCTTTCTCAATCTTGAAGCCCAGATTGCTCAGCATCACATCGAAAAACTCGAGATTGATAGGCTCGTCGTCGACAATGAGAATTTTGCCCTTGGATTTCATGCTCTCATTTTTACTTTTCTTCATCTCGGTTGTCAAGGCACCATCACCGGTGGCGCAATCGGTACACCAACCCTGCTGCCAATCCGAGCAGAGCCAGGCTCGATACGAGGATGGCGAACCAATCTCCCCAACGGGTGTACAAGGTCTGCTCGGCTCTGTATACCGGCGCCTCGGCGATAAGATAGTCCTCTGTAAAGGGAGGGAGCATGGCTGTAATTCGACCGTTCGGATCGATCACACAGGTAATCCCCCCATTGGTGGAACGTACCAACGTCCTCCTGTTCTCCAGGGTACGGAAGGCAGCGATGCTCATGTGCTGCATCTCGCAGGCCACCGCTTTGGACCAGGCGTCGTTGGTCAAATTGACCAGCACCTCCGCACCACTTCGGATGAACTCCCTATTCAGATCGGGGAAGGTATCCTCGAAGCAGATCGGGGTGGAGAAACGAACATCCCCGGCTTGGAACACAGTGTATTCGGTCCCGGCCTCCCAAAAATGGGTGTCCGCCTCCCTGAGCCATTGGTAGATCCCCGACAGACTTTCCTTGTATGGAAAGTTTTCGGTAAAAGGAACGAGGTGCAGTTTCCGGTAGGTTTCGACAATCTCACCTCGGTCGAATAGGATGGCGGCGTTGTAATCCACCCGTATGTCCCTACCCTGCTCGTCCTTGGCCAGCTGCCCATCGTCATTACCGACCACGAAGGGCACCGGCTGCCCGGTGAGAAACTCCCTCAACTCTTTAACCAGACCGAAGGCAACCCGATCGGTTCTATAGCGGGTATGCCAGTCGATGGCCGGAACAAAGGAGGTCTCCGACCAGATGACGATATCGATCGAAGGATCCTCCGCGAGGGCCTGTCGGCTCAGGCGGGTGAGAATCTCCAGGGTCTTGGCGTAGGTCTTGTTGCCCCCTTTCCAGGGATCGACATTCTGCTGAACTAGAACAACCTTCCACCTCGGCGTGGAGTCGAGATCCGACTTGCTGAGAAGCCCGAAAAGCACGACGCCTGCGAACACGGCGGCGTAGAGCGCAGCCGGGAGGCGCATACGCCGCAAGAACGGTGTGAACTCCCCGAATCCGTCCTTCAAGGCGTTTCCCAGAAGTGCCGAGGGAAAGATCACAATCAGTGAAACGCCCCAGACCCCCGTTACGCTGCTGAGCCGGGCAAGCGGCAGAAAGAGGTACTGAGAAAAACCGATGACCCCGTAGGCATAACCGAGGAAGCCCTGGACCTTGGCGAACTCGTAGACGACCCAGATCAGCGCCTGGAGGAGGAAACCGTATCGGGGAAACAGGGAGTCCGCGGCCTTGAGCAGGGGGAACACCGCCAGGAAATAGGCGGAATAGATCGGCGGTACGATAATCAGAGTCAGAGGATGAAAAGACCCCAGCCAGTAGTTGTACAGGGCGTAGCTGGCGAAGCCGAAGAAGGCACCGTACAGTACGTTCCGCACCCACCCGGCCCGGTGGACCACGATGAACACGGGAGTGAGTGCGACGAAGGCCAGGGGAAACCAGCCCCACTGGGATAGAAAACTCGGAAAGGAAAGGGCAAACAGCAGAGCCGAACCGGCCAGCAGCAGCAGCTCCAGGCCGATGGAGGCTATTACCGTGCCCGGGGTGGTCTCCCGGGTGGCTGCAGATCTCCTCAAGCCTATTTCCTCAAGGACCAGGCTTTCTGCTTCAGCTCTCTTCCGGGCCGAAACACGGCGACCCCGTGGTTCTCAACCTGCACGGTATCGCCGGTTTTTGGGTTTCTGGCTTTTCTTCCCTTTCGTGTTTTAATCTCGAAAGTACCAAAACCCCGCAGCTCTATGACCCTGTCCTCGAGAAGGCCGCCTTTGACCTCACCGAAGAACAAATCCAGAACGGTATGGATGTTCTTCTTGCTGACGCGAACCTTCGGGTAGATCTGTTCGATAATCTCAGCTTTGGTGAGCTTGTCCGCACCCACCCCTTACCTCACTATTTTCCCGAATCCGCCAACACTTTGTGCAGCCTCTGCTTCTTTCGCGCGGCGGTGTTCTTGTGAAGCACACCCTTACTGACCGCCCGATCGAGCAGGCTGGCCACCGACACGTACTGCTTCTTGGCATCCTCCTGGGCCCGGCTCTGCACCAGTTCCAGGAACTTCCGCGTGTTGGTACGTAACTCGGATTTTACCATCCGGTTGCGAATTCGACGTTTTAAGTTCTGCCTATGCCGCTTTGCGGCTGTACTGCTATTGGACAAGGAATGGTCCCTCCTAATTTCAAATCCTACAAGAAACTAACAGATTTAGGTCCAAGTGTCAAGTGTTTGCGCGGATCACTGTGTTCGTGCAGGTTCACAGAGCCCGGCGCAAAGCGGGAAAAGCGGAAAGAATCAAAAAAACGACGAACACCCCGAGCAGCAGCTTGGGAAACCAATCCCCGAATCGGTTATACAGGGTCTCCACGGGTTCATGGATCTCCACATCCACGACCAGATAGCGCTCCTGGTAGAACGGGACGGTGGCAACCAGACGCCCGGCCGTGTCCACATAGCCGGTAAGGCCGGAGGCGGAGGCCCTAACCAGGGGAACCCGGTTCTCGACGGCCCGGAAATAGGAATTGACCCCGTGCTGTTTGCCCTCCACCTCGGTCAGAGACCAGTAGTCGTTGCTGATGTTCACGATCACCTCCGCCCCCTCCCGCACGAACAGGCGGACATCCCCCGGAAAAGCATCCTCGAAACAGATCGGCGTGGAGAAGCGAAACAGAGGATGGGTGAACACTACCCGTTCCTGCCCCGGTTCCCACAGGTACACGTCCCGCTGCTCGAGCCAGCCGTGCAGGCCGGGCAGCTGCTCCTTCCAGGGGAAGTATTCGGTGAAGGGAACCAGGCGGATCTTCCTGTAGGTACGCACGCGATTTCCATCGGGATCGAAGAGGATGGCGGCATTGTAGTCGAGACGCTGCTGTGCCCCCTGCTCGTCCGCTACCAGCTCGTAGTCGTCATTTCCGGTGAGCAACCAGCGATCCAGACCTTCTTGATAGTCGAGGAAATCCCGGACCAAAGCGGCGTAGCTGCTGGACTCGGGATCCACCAGGCTCCAGCGGCTGATGTTGGGCACGAAGGCGGTCTCCGACCAGACGATGAGGTCCGGGTTGCGCCGCACCGCCCGGTCGGAGAGGGCGACCAGGGTATCGAAGGTCAGGCGGTAGTCGTGCTTGCGGGGATCGGCGTTTTGCTGAATAAGAGCCAGACGGGGACGCTTGACCACCGGCTGCCTCTCGACCCTGCCCAGGCCGATCGTGCCGATGCCCAGGAAGAACAGAAATATGAGGGAGCAGATCAGCAGCGCGGATAGCCCGCGATCGACCTGCGGCTCTCGCCTGTCGGCGACCCGGCCGCTGCCCTGCGCTTCCGGATTGCCGGCGGAGCGGATTCCCAACATACCCCCCAGGGCGGCGGCGAAACCGGAGTTGATCAGCAGGACGATGAAGCTCAGGCCCCAAACACCGGTCAGGGAGGCGATTTGCACCAGGGAGGTGAACTGATACTGGGTGACGCCCCACAGACCCCACGGATATCCGAGAAAACCGCTGGAGCGCAGGAATTCGAAGCCCACCCAGGCGAGCGGCAGAATCAGAAAGCCGATCCGGGGAAGATTCTTGTACAGCCAGAGAGCCGGTATGAGAAACACGAGGTATAAGAAAAGAAACGCGAAGCACACGAGCTGCAGCGTGACCAGGCTGTAGGTACCCAGCCAGGAGTTCAGCAGCATGGCCTGCAGAACGCCGAAGGTCAGACCGTAAAACACGGCCCATCCCAGGGCGCTGGCCTGAAACACCAGCAGCAGCGGCACCAGAGCCGCAAAGGCCAGAAAGCCGACCCCCTCCAGGTCCAAGAACGAGGGAAAGCAGAGAACGGACAGCACGGTAGAGAGCAGCACCAGCGGGACGGCCCAGCGGGCCAAAGCCGATCCTGCCGCTTCCGGCACGGTTGGTTTGAGACGCCGGCCTTTGAGGCGCCAGAACAGGTAGAAAAAGGCATTCGTGAGCAGCAGAGGACCGTACTTCACGGTCGCCGCCAGACGCTCCGCCTGAGTATCCAGGGCCAGCCGCACCGCTCCGCCGCTCGAGATGAAGCGCTGGATGTAGTCCATGTTGGCGTTCAATGCGTAGATGTAGGCGAACAGATACAGCACCAGGCAGACAATGAACAGAACCTCGGGAATCCGGTACATCCCGGAGGTGACGGCGCCCAGTTTCCTCGCTCTGGGAGCCGTGGAGATCAGAACCAGGCCGCAGATCAGGTGGATGAGAAGAAAGGCTACGTACAGGTAATCGGAGTAGGTCAGGGCGTCCGGGGGGGGCAGCGTAAAAGGACCCCAGTACAGAAGCGCGCCCAAACCCAGAGTCACTGCGACATAGACAAAGCCCATACCACCCCCTATTCGATCAGAAAACGGAAGTAGCGCTTCTTCCCGGCGCGAAGCAGGATCTCCTCTCTTTTCGCGAAGGACCGGTCGAGTACGAACTCTATGGAATCCACGCTCCGCCCGTCCAGATAGGCGCCCCCCTGGCTGATCAGCCTTCGGGCCTCTCCTTTGGAGGAGCTCAAGCCGGCGCGAACCAGCAGATCCACGATGTTCACTCCGGTTTCCAGCTCCTCACGCCTCAAAACAGCCGAGGGCACGCTCTCCTTTTCCCCCGCCCCCTCTCCGTAGAACACCGCCCTGGATGCGGTCCGCGCGCTTTCCGCTTCCTCGGATCCGTGGACGATGGAGGTCAGCTCCAGGGCCAAACGCTCCTTGGCTGTGTTGGTCTCCCGACCCTCCAGGCGTCCCAGCTCACGCACCTCCTCGATCGGCAGGAAGGTGAACAACGCCAGCAGTTTCTCCACATCCGCGTCCGGCACGTTGAGCCAGTACTGGTAGAAATCGTATGGCCTCACCAATTCGGGATCCAGGAACAGGGCGCCCCTCTCGGTCTTGCCCATCTTCTGCCCGTCCGCCCGCGTCACCAGGGGGGTGGTCAGGGCGAAGCACTCGGCTCCTTCCACCCGCCGCACCAGATCCATGCCGGCTACGATATTGCCCCACTGGTCATCCCCGCCCATCTGCAGCCGGCAGCCCTGACGCTGGTGCAGCACCAGATAGTCGTAGGCCTGCAGAATCTGGTAGTTGAACTCGATGAAGGACAGCCCCGTGTCCAGGCGCATCTTGTAGGTCTCGAAGCTCAGCATGCGGTTCACGGAAAAATGCCGCCCGATATCCCTCAAAAAATCGATGTAGTTCAGCTCCGCCAGCCAGTCGGCATTGTTGAGCATCAGGCCCCTGCCTTCGGAGAAATCCAGGAAACGGGAGATCTGCGTTCGAAAGCGATCGGCGTTGGCATTGATCGTCTCAATCGGCAGGATCTTGCGCATCTCGGTTTTACCGGAAGGGTCACCGATGCGACAGGTACCGTCTCCGATCAAAGCGATCGGCAGGTGACCGGCTCTCTGCAGGTGTGCCATGGCGAACAGTTGAACCATGTGCCCGACGTGAAGACTGGAAGCGGTGGGATCGAAACCGATGTAGAAGGTGACCTGCTCCGAGTCCAGGAGACTGGCCAGACCCTGCTGGTCGGAGCACTGGCTGACGAAGCCCCGCTCCTTGAGGGTGGCGAATGCTCCGGGTTTCAAGCCGGCCCCCATTCCGGCATCCTCGCCGGGTTGCACCCCGGGTTTCACCCTGCCCTCCTGTAATCCCGGACGGCCCGCCGAATCGTCTCGGACAACTCGGCGATCGGTACGCGCACCTGCTCCATCGTGTCCCGGTAGCGCAGGGTCACGGTCCTGTCTTCCTTGCTCTGGTAATCCACGGTAATGCCGAAGGGAGTGCCGATCTCGTCCTGCCGGCGGTAGCGCCGGCCGATGGCTCCGCCCTGGTCGTAGAAGGTCGAATAATCCTGGCGTAAATCCCGTTCGATTTCCTGGGCCAGCTCGGCCAGCCCGTCCTTCTTCACCAGGGGGAACACCCCCACGGTAATCGGAGCCAGCTCGGGATGCAGGCGCATCACCACCCGCTTCTCTCCCTCCACTTCATCCTCGTCGTAGGCATCGGCCAGCACGGTGAGCACTGTCCGGGTCAGACCGGCTGAGGTTTCGATCACGTAGGGGATGTAGCGTTCCCCCTCCCGCAGATCGTCCAGATAGGTCAGATCCTTCTTGGAATACTCCATGTGCCGGCGCAGGTCGTAGTCGGTGCGGTTGTGGATCCCCTCCAGTTCCTTCCAGCCGAAGGGGAACTCGTACTGGATGTCGAAGGCGATCTTGGCGTAGTGGGCCAGCTCATCCGGTCCGTGCTGGTGGAAGCGCAGACGAGACTCCCGGATTCCCATCTTCCTGTAAAAATCGAAGCGCTCCTGCTTCCACTGATCGAACCACTTCTCGTCCTCCGACGGGTGGATGAAGAACTGCATCTCCATCTGTTCGAATTCGCAGGTGCGGAAGATGAAGTTCTTGGTGGTGATCTCGTTGCGAAAGGCCTTGCCCACCTGGGCAATCCCGAAGGGAATGCGCATGCGGGCGGTCTGGACCACGTTCTTGAAGTTCACGTAGATGCCCTGGGCGGTTTCCGGGCGCAGGTATACCACGGAACCTTCGCTCTCCACCGGCCCGATATGGGTCTTGAACATCAGATTGAACTGCCTGGGATCGGTAAGCTCTCCGCCGCACTCCGGACACCTGTGAGACTCCATGTTTTCCGCCGGGATCTGATCGGCCCGGAAGCGCTGCTTGCACTTCTTGCAGTCAACCAGAGGATCGGTGAAGTTCTCCACGTGGCCCGAGGCCTCCCATACTCTCGGATGCATCAGGATCGAGGCATCCAGCCCCACGATGTTGTCGTGCAGCTGGGTCATCTCCCGCCACCAGAAGCTCTGAACCCGGTTTTTCAGCTCGACCCCCATCGGACCGTAGTCCCAGGCCGAGGCCAGACCGCCGTAGATCTCGCTCGATTGGTAGATAAATCCCCTCCGTTTGCAGAGAGATACCAGGGTGTCCATCGATACTGTAGATTCCATCTATGATCCTTCCAATTTTCCGAGTGCATTTTCCAATCGTTCCAGCGTTTTACCGACACCCAAAACCCGGATCGACTCGAACAGAGGCGGGGAAACCCGGCTGCCGGTCAGAGCCACCCGCACGGGCATGAGCAGATCCCCCAGCTTCACCCCCAGATCCTCCGCGGCCCGCCGGAAGCGTTTTTCATTGTCCTCATCCGAATGCTCGTCGAAATCCGCGAGCAAGGTGCACACGCTCCGCAGGACCCCGGCAGTTTGTTTTCTGTCCAGGCGCTTGGGGATCAGTTCCTCCGCGGGGGGCGTCGGCACTTCTTCGAAGAGGAAACCCACCAGGGGCAGCACATCGGAGAGCACGGTGAGTCTCTCCTGAACCAGGGGAACCAGAGCCTCGACCCGCCGCCGCTCGCTCTCTGAGGGGTTTTCCGAAATCCATCGCCGCTGCTGCAGATAGGGCAGCAGCAGGTCGGCCAGACGCTCAGGAGGCGCTTTGCGAATATACATGCCGTTGAACCAGTCAAGCTTCTTGTAGTCGAACACCGCGGGGGCTTTGTTCAAGCGATCGAGGGAGAACAGCTGCTGCAGCTCCTTGAGGGTGAAGAACTCCCGGGAATCGTCGAAGCTCCAGCCCAGAAGCGCTATGTAGTTGAGCACCGCCTCGGGCAGGTAGCCCTTCTCCTTGAACTCGACGACCCGGGTCGCCCCGTGCCGTTTCGACAGCTTCTGCCCGTCGGATCCCAGAACCATGGGCAGGTGACAGTACTGTGGGGGAATCCAGCCGAAGGCGCGGTACAACAGGACGTGCAGGGGCATGGAGGGCAGCCACTCCTGAGCCCGCATGATGTGGGTGATCTCCATGAGGTGGTCGTCGACCACATTGGCCAGGTGATAGGTGGGAAAACCGTCGGACTTCAGCAGCACGGGATCCGGGTTGATCTCGACGTTGTTGGTTTCGATTCTGCCGAGAAGCTCGTCGGTGGCCACGGTCGTTCCCTCCAGAGGCACCTTGAAGCGGATCACCTGTGCGATTCCCTTCTGCTCGAAGACCTCCCGCTCCTTCTGGGAAAGCTCCCGGCAGCGACGGTCATAGCCGAGCGCAGCGCCCCCCCGGCGCTGTTCCGCCTTGAGCTCCTCGAGCCGCTCATGGCTGCAGTAGCAGGGATAGGCCTGGCCGCTTTCGGTCAGCCGGCGGGCATGCTCACGGTACAGCTCGACCCTCTCGGATTGGACATAGGGTCCCAGGGGGCCATGGATGTCCGGTCCCTCGTCCCAGTGGAAGCCCAGCCAGTCGAAAGTCCTGTAGATATCCTCCATCGCATCCTGTCGGTAGCGTTCCCTGTCGGTGTCCTCGATACGTAGGATGAACTCGCCCCCCTTGGACCTGGCGAAGAGGTAGTTGAACAGAGCGGTGCGCACACCTCCGATGTGCTGAAATCCCGTCGGCGAGGGAGCGTAGCGGACCCGTACTTTCATGATACGGGATTATACGGAGGAGCATCTGCAGGGTCAAGGAGAGCTGTGCTCTTGCAC
>CAZPQC010000037.1:0-9738 GCA_964588525.1 uncultured Spirochaetaceae bacterium | reverse complement strand
TGTGCTCTTGCACAGCTTCGAGGACTCCGGGTACTCTCTTGAGCTGATGAACCCCTTTGTCTGGCTGCTGAGCGTTTATCTGCTTGTGGTTCTGGGTGTCGGGATTGCGGGGGCGGTACGCGTGCGCACGGCAGCGGATTTCTGGATAGCCGGCGGACGGGCCTCCGCCGTATCAACCGGTGGATCGCTGGTGGCTACGATCGTGGGCGGGTCCAGCACCCTCGGTCTGGCAGGTTTGGCCTTCAGCCGGGGTCTGACCGGTAGCTGGTGGCTGCTGGTTGGTCCGGTGGGACTGTTCGGGCTGCTGTTCTTCCTGAAATACCTGAAAAGCCGATCCGTGTATACCCTGCCCGAGCTGATCAGCGGCTGGTACGGACCGGTCATGGGCAGAGTTGCCGGCCTGTTCGTCGTGGTCGCCTGGCTGGGAATAGTCGGAGCCCAGACCGCCGCGGCGGGACGCATCCTCTCTACCTTCTTCGGCGGGCAGATGCGGTACTGGACCCTGGCGGCCGGGGCGGTATTTGTCGCTTACACGATCTGCGGGGGACAGGTATCGGTGATCCGCACGGATCTGCTCCAGGCTCTGCTTATCACCTCGGGGCTCGGCCTCTGTGCCGTTGTCGGGCTGCGGCTCAGCGGGGGCTTCACCGGCCTGTCAGCCGATTTACCGCCCCGCTACTTCGCCTTCCCGGTTTCCCCGGATTTCTCATGTCTCGACCTGGCCTTGATGCTGCTGGTGGTAGGCTCTACCTATCTGATCGGGCCGGATATGATCTCCCGGGTGTTCAGCGCCCGGAATGAACGCAGCGCCCGGAGGGCGATCCTTATCTGCATCTGCGTGATCATCCCCGTGGCTGTTTTGGTTACATTCGCAGGCATGTCCGCCCGTACTCTGTACCCGGAAATAGCCCCGGAGGCGGCTCTTCCCCTGCTGGCGAAGCAGGCTCTGCCTTCCTGGCTGAGCGCTCTGACCATGATCGCCCTTCTGTCAGCCTTCCTGTCCTCGGCGGATACTACATTGCTGACCATGTCGGCGATCCTCACCGTCGACTTTTTGGTTGTAAAGGATTCCAGGGGACTGCTCGTACCCCGGCTGTGCGTGCTGGGCTGCGGGGCCGCGGCCCTGCTGGTCGGCATCTTCTCCGGAGGGATCATCCCCTCTCTCCTCCTCGGCTACTCTGTATTCACCGGCGGCCTGTTCGTGCCGATCCTGGCAGGTCTGCTCGGAAAACCGCTGCGAAGCTCCTCGGCCCTGGCAGCAGCCATCCTGGGGGGTCTCTGCGCCCTGGCGGGCAAGCTGGCGGGAAGCGATCTGCTGGTAGCCGGCAGCTTCGCCATCGGGCTGGCTGTATTTGCCTCCGACCGTGTTGTGACTCTCATCGAGCGACGATAATCTGGAAATGCTGCAACCGGGATTGACCGAATCCAACTGCAAAATGTAATTGCATTTCTTGCGCAACGGTGGTATGATACATTACAGAATAAGTCGGTTATTTACGAAGATAGATCAACCAGTGAGCATACGATTCTTTCCCTACCGTAGAGTAACCAACAGCATGAGGAAACGTAGATGAGATTGACAACGAAAGGCCGATACGGCGTGCGGGCTGTACTCAACCTGGCGACACAGAATCAGAACCATCCGATCTCGATCAGTCAGATTTCACAAGAAGAAAATCTGTCACCGGAGTTCCTGGAACAGATCTTCTTTAAATTGAAGAAAGCCGGGGTCATTCGCTCGATTCGAGGTCCCAAGGGTGGGTTTGTTCTGAATTGGAAGCCCTCGGAAGTAACCATCAAGGCGATTCTTGATGCAGTGGGAGAGTCGATCAATCCGACTCCCTGCACGAACGGATCCTCGGAACCCTGCCCGCGTAAGAAGAACTGTGCCCTGGCACCGGTTTGGAACGGATTCTATCAAGTCCTCGAAAAACATCTCGACAGCATCAGCATAAAAGACATCATCGAGAATCAGAAAACGACCGGGTCCCTGGGTTTGAAGGCCTGACGGGTTTCAGGATCCGGGAAGGGAGAACCGGTCTCCAACCGAGAAACGCCGGAAGCGCTTTCCGAACACCTGCCGCAGTCTGCACAGGGCATCGAATCCCGTACAGTGTCCGGCGATTACGACTTGGGGATCCAGGCCCTTCAAATAATCGACGCTCCGCTTGATGCGCCTGGCATCGGCATGGAGCAGATGGAACCCCCCCATCACGGCCCACACGGGTACACCAGGAAACAGGGAAGAGACAGCCTCCAGCGTGTTTACAATTCCGCTGTGGCAGCAACCCGAGATCACGATCAGACCCTTCTCGGTTTTGCAGATCAGGGCCTGGTCATCGACTAGATCGTCCACCCGCCTCAGCTGGGGATCGAGGAAAAAACTCTTTCCCACATCCTCGAAGGGACAGTTTCTGGGCACTTCTCCGCTGAGCCAGACATCCTTGTGGATCTCCAAAGGCTCCCGGTTCATTGTGAGCTCGATGCCCCGTTTCTGCAGCCCCGACAGGCCCAAGGGATAGGGAAAACCGATAGGCCGCGCTGCCCCGGTTCCCAGGCCGGCTTTCTGTTTCCCGTACGACTGGCTGAAGGTCTTCGGGTGTGCGAAGATCGACGGTACGCCTGAGTAGAGATCGATGAGGAACTCCACGCCCCCGGTATGATCGTAGTGATTGTGACTCAGCACCAGGGCGTCCAGATCGTTCAGACGGAGCCCGAGATTCTTGGCGTTTCCGAGGAACAGAGCCGAAGCGCCGGTGTCGAAGAGGATGCGGTAGCCGCCGGCGTCGATATACAGGGACAGCCCGTGCTCTGCGCGCATTCTGGCTTGATGCACCGTATCTTCGACCAGAACGGTTATATGCGCGCTTTTCATGTTCGTTTCCCTGACCTCGTGCTCTGACCTCGTGCTCTCATACATGATGAACCGTTCCCCCCATTTGTCAAGCAGATATCGGGCCCGCTGCCCCTGCTTGGGGATAAGGGGTTGCCGGGTGCGATTGACTATGTCGAATAGCTCTGATTGAATGATCGGCGACCATGCGGAGATTCGAACTCGACCTGAATGCAGAGAAGCGCTTCGCCCGGATTCCGCTGGGCCCGACCGACGGACAACCCGAATCTTCGCGGACGGCCTCTGCTCTCAATGGTTGGATCAGCCTGAAACGGGCCGGGGATATGGGCGGCAGCTCGCACAGGAACAACCCGACGCGGATCCGCTACCTGCGGAGCTTGGGGATTCAGGCGGATCGGCCGGTGTACTCCTGCCGCCAGGTCCACGCGCAAAGGGTGGTGGTTGTGACCGACCAGAACGCTGAAGCTCTATCGGAAATCGAAGCGGATGGGTTGATCACCAGCCGCCGGGACGCGGTTCTGACCGTTACGGTAGCCGATTGCCTTCCGATCTACCTGATCGACGGGGAACATCGCGCTTTCGCCCTGCTGCACTCCGGATGGCGGGGAACGGGCATCGCGGTGCAGGCCCTGAAGCACATGGAGGAGGAATATGGGAGCCGGAGGTCACAGATAACGGTGAGCATCGGCCCGGGGATCGGCAGCTGCTGCTACCGGGTGGGGAAGGACCGCTACCGGGAGTTTCGCAGCCGATTTGGACCGAAAAGTGTCAGGAAACGGGACGGGAATTTCTTTCTGGACCTGGCAGCGGCGAATATCGAGCTGTTGACCGGCTGCGGCGTGAAGGCGATCCGCGTCTGCAGGAACTGCACAGCCTGCACGCCCCAACTTTCCTCCTACAGGAGAGACGGTCCGGCATTCGGCCATATGCTGGCCTGCATTGGAGAACTCGAACATGACTAGATACCGACACAGCTGGAAACAAATCGTCCACAGGGCCGTTCAGGAGGAAGCGGGAGAGCCTGTCGATGCGGATACGGTGATTATCGAGAATCCGCCCCGCGCCGAGCTGGGGGATCTGGCCTTCCCGATGTTTCCCTACGCTCCGATACTCAAGCGCCCACCCAATGAGATCGCCGTACGCTTAGCCGAGCGAATCGCCGGGCGGCCGGTCCCCCGATCGGCGGAACAATCCGGCCCAGGTGCCTCCGGGGCGGCGCGCGTGGAGATCCAGGGCCCGTACCTGAACGTCCATCTGGATAGGCCGTCGGTGACCGCCGAGGTGATCGCCGACGTATTGAAAAGCGTCGACCTGTACGGTCGGGGGGAGGATCTTGCCGGACAGCGCATCATCCTGGAGTTTTCCGCGCCGAACACGAACAAGCCTCTGCACCTCGGGCACCTGCGAAATGATGCGCTGGGGATGAGCGTTGCCCGAATCCTCGCTTCCCTGGGAGCCGACGTGTTCAAGGTCAACCTGATCAACGATCGGGGCGTGCACATCTGCAAGTCCATGGTCGCCTATCAACGTTTCGGCGAGGGGACGACGCCGGAGGAGCGGGGCCAGAAGGGAGACCATCTGGTAGGGGATTTCTACGTGCGATTTGCCGGTTGGGCAAGAGAGAACCCTCAAGCCGAAGAGCTGTCCCGGCGGATGCTCAAATCCTGGGAAGAGGGGGATCCCGAGGTCCGTGCGCTCTGGGAGCGGATGAACCGGTGGGCGATCGAGGGCATCGAGCAGACCTACAAAAAAACAGGTGTCAGCTTCGACAAGATCTACCTGGAAAGCGAGACCTACCTGCTGGGCCGCAAAATCGTGGAGCTCGGCCTGGAGAAGAAGGTTTTCTACCGGGAGGAGGATGGATCGGTTTGGATCGACCTCAGCGCGGATAAGCTGGACAAGAAGGTGCTGATGCGCAGTGACGGAACCTCCGTTTACCTGACCCAGGATTTGGGCACGGCGGTTCAGCGGTACCAGGACCAGCCGTTCGACAGAATGATCTACGTCGTGGGCAACGAGCAGCGCTACCATTTCCAGGTCCTGTTCAAGGTGCTCGAGCTGCTCGGCTATGATTGGGCCGAGAATCTCTTCCACCTGGCCTACGGCATGGTCAATTTGCCCGAAGGCAAGATGAAATCCCGGGAAGGAACCGTGGTCGACGCGGATGACCTCATCGAGGATCTGCAGGCTTTGGCCGAGGAAGAGATCCGAAAAAGAAACCGGGAGCAGGAGGTAGGCAACCTGAACGAGGCCGTAGAGAAGATAGCCCTGGGTGCTCTAAACTACTACCTCCTCCAGCCCTCGCCGCTGAAGGACATGATCTTCGATCCGAAGGAATCCCTGTCCTTCTCCGGCAACACCGGTCCCTATCTGCAGTACTCCGGTGCCCGCATCTCCAGCATGCTGCACAAGTTCAACCAGCGCGCCCGCGAGTTTGAAGGAGGCGCCTTCAAACCGGAGCTGCTTGGCCAGAGTGACGAATGGGTGATCGTGAAGCAATTGGGTTCCTATCCCGACAGCTTGCTCCAGGCCGCAGAGGAGCTCAACCCGTCGGTGATCACCACCGCCCTCTTCGAGCTGGCCCAGACCTTCAGCCACTACTACCACGACAACCCGGTGCTGCATAACGAGGACCCCGACCTGGTGGTCAGCCGCATCACCCTGGCTCAGGCTGTGCGTCAGGTGCTGTACAACGGAATGCGGCTTATCGGGATTCCTTTTCTCGATCGGATGTAACTGCCTCGGATGTAACTGCCCGAATCGGGTAGAAGGTGTTCGTGACAACCAGACCTCCCTCTTGCGAGCGATAGCCGAGGCGGCAATAGATCTCCTCCCGATCGAAGGGAATAGAAAAGGAAAACTCGCCGCTCGCGGCATCCCAGTGCAGTGGATCGATCGTCTCGACTCCGGATAGCAGAATAGGCTGCTCCGCCAGGGCGGAGGTAAAGCGGCCGCGGATCAGGTAGCCGTCGGCGGAGCGCTGGATGCGCAGGGGATAGATGCGGTTGCTGGTGAACAGAACCACCCATACCGCAGTCGAACCGGATTGCGCGGCCGCGGCCCCGCAGTGGGTCCACAGGGGGTTCAGCACAACCTCCCGGTGGCTGGGGCTTGCCTCCCAGGCCGCGATGACCGACGCAAGCTCCGCACCGCTGCCCAGGATCTCCCCCACCAGCACCGTGGTGCCGCCACTGGCCTGAAAGCGCTCCAGCGCTCTGCGACCCCACTGATCCACGTGGGAGAGAAGCTCCCTCCTCGCTAGATCGGCTGCGTAGGCTGCGGCGGTCTGTCCCAGAAGCGGATCCGTCGCCAGCTCCGACAGCCCCCGCTGCCCGCGCAGCTGATTTAGCCAGGCAAGAACGCCGGCGATGTTTGCGGTCTCCCCGAACGCCGCGCACGGAACGAGCGGGACGAGCAGCGCGAACACGGGGATTGGTAGTATCAGGAAAAACCGGGCCGCCCTTTTCATAACTCGTCGAATCGATTATAAATTTTGATCTACGGGTCTTCCAAGACTCACCTGAGGAGCATAATGTCAGAGTTACAGGACATTCGCAATATCGGAATCATCGCCCACATCGACGCGGGTAAAACCACGACCACCGAAAGGATCATCTTCTACACGGGCAAGAGCCATCGAATCGGAGAGGTGGACGACGGGGAAGCCACCATGGATTGGATGGTGCAGGAACAGGAGCGGGGCATCACCATCACCGCGGCGGTCACCACCTGTTTCTGGAGGGACAAGCAGATCAACATCATCGACACCCCGGGTCACGTGGATTTTACGGCCGAGGTCGAACGCTCCATCCGAGTTTTGGACGGGGCGGTGGTAATCTTCTGCGCCGTGGGCGGGGTGGAGCCCCAGTCGGAGACGGTCTGGCACCAGGCCGACCACTACCGGGTACCCCGCATCGCCTACATCAACAAGCTAGACCGCATCGGCGCGGATTTCTACGGTGTTGTGAGGGAGATGGAGCAGAAACTCGGGGCCAAACCGCTCATTCTGGAACTGCCCATCGGCAGGGAGTCGGAACTGGAGGGGATCATCGATCTGATCGGGATGAAGGAGCTGCGCTGGGATCAGAACGACTTCGGTGCAACCATGCTGATCGATGAGATCGATCCGTCCCGTCTGGCCGAAGCCAGAGCACATCGGCAGGAGATGCTCGATCAGCTGTCCAACATCGCGGACGAGCATTTGTCCAACACGCTGACGGAGTTGTTTCTCGATGGCAAGGAGATACCCGAATCCCTGATCCGCAGCGCCGTTCGCAAGGGGACCCTGCATCGGACCTTCGTGCCGGTGCTGTGCGGCGCCTCCCTGCGAAACGTGGGGGTGCAGCCGCTGCTCAACGCGATCGTGGATTTCCTGCCCGCCCCGGACGAGGTTCCCCCGCCGATCGGGATCCACAACAAGAGGGAGAATGAGGTAGAGGTCCCCGTCCGGCGGGATGCGCCCCCGCTGGCTCTGGTGTACAAGATCCAGACGGACCGGGAAGCGGGTCCCTTGAGCTACATCCGCATGTACTCCGGTCATCTGCGCAGCGGCACGGCGGTCTACAACATCGACAAACGGAAACGGGAGCGCATCAACCGGCTGCTGCGCATGCACGCCAACCGCTCAGAGCAGCTCCAGGAGATCTACGCCGGCGACGTGGCCGTGGTGGTCGGGCTGAAACTGGCTCAAACCGGGGATACCATCGGCAGCGAGCAGTTCCCCATTATTCTCGAGCCCATGAGCTTCCCGGTTCCCGTGATATCAGTGGCTGTCGAACCCAAGACCCTCTCGGAGCGGGCCAAGCTGGAAGCGGCGCTGCACCAGCTGGAGAAGGAGGATCCGACCTTCACGGTCCGGGATGACGAGGACACCGGACAGCTGATCATCTCGGGCATGGGGGAGCTGCACCTGGACGTTCTCATGACCCGGGTCATCGATGACTTCAAGGTGCAGGCCAAGGTGGGCAATCCCCAGGTGTCGTACAGGGAATCCATAGCGGGCCAAGCGATTCACCGGGAGAAGTATCACAAGCTGCTCGCGGGCAAGGAGAACAGCGCCGACATCACCCTGAAGGTCCGGCGTCTGGAGCGGGGTGCGGGAAATCGTTTCGAAAGCGAGCTTTCCTCAGGAGCTCTGCCCCAGGAACTGATCGACGCGGTCAGTCGGGGGATAACCGGAGCCTTCTCTTCGGGGATCGTCTACGGCTATCCGGTTATCGATATCGGAGTGACCCTGATCGAAGGGCAATACAGCCAAAACACGTCGACCCCGTTAGCCTTCGAGGCGGCCGCCGCCCTGGGTTTCGACGAGGCCTGCCGCAAGGCCGGGCCGGTACTCCTGGAACCGATCATGAAGGTCGATATCCTGGTGCCCAAGGAGTACCTGGGCGAGGTGCTGGGTAACCTGACCACCCGCAAGGCGGATATCGTGCAGATCGACAGCAAAGCCAAAGTCGAGAGCATCCACGCCCACGTTCCCCTGGCCACGATGTTCGGCTACTCCACCTCTCTGCGCAGCTCGACTCAAGGGAGGGCCACCTTTACCATGGAGTTCAGCCATTTCGCCCCCCGGGCCGAGGGTGCGCAGTAAAACGTTCGCAATAAAGGGTTCGCAGCAAAGGGTTCGCAGCAAAGCCCGCGTTGACAAAGCCCGTCCCTCTTCAGTATAGTGGGGCATTCCCGCACAACATCGTACAAGGAGCGCGAGATATGAGCACAAGCAGCGATCAAATTCGAAATATTGCCGTCACCGGACACGGCAGCACGGGAAAAACCACCTTCGTCGAGCAGATCCTCTTCCTGGGGGGACAGATCCCCAAACCGGAGACAGTTGAAAGCGGTAAAACCGTCAGCGATTTTTCTGAAGAAGAGAACAACAAGAAAATTTCCATCCACACCGCCCTGGCCCACGTCCAGTGGAAGGGCAGGAAAATCAATATTCTGGACACCCCCGGATCGGGGGATTTCGTCGGGGAGGTGATCGCCGCACTCCGGGTCAGCGAAGCAGCGGTGGTTCTGGCGGCCGCGGACGCGGGCGTGCAGATCGGCACGGTGCAGACCTGGCGGCGCTTGAAGCAGAGAAACACCCCTACTTTCGTATTCATCAACAAGATGGACAAGGAACACGCGGACTTCGCCAAAACCGTAAACGACCTGAAGGAGAACTTCCAAGCAAATTTCGTTCCACTCAGCATTCCCGTCGGCGCCGGCGCCGCTTTTAAGGGAGTGCTGAACCTGATCGATCAAAAGGTCTACCTGGCCCAAGAGGGGGCGAAGAAACCGGCGGCTGCGGATATTCCTCAGGAGATGGCCGCTGAGGCGCAGGAGTACCGCCAGGCGCTGATCGAAGCCGCGGCCGAGGGCGACGACGCCCTGATGGAGAAGTACTTCGAAAGCGAAACCCTGAGCGACGAAGAGATCACCAGCGGTCTGGCCGAGGCTCTGGCGGCCGGAAAGGTGATTCCCGTGTTCTGCGGAGCAGGTCTGCTGAACGGCGGGATCTTCACCTTCCTCGATGCCGTGGCTGATCTGTGCCCCGCACCGGTGGGTCGCAAAGAGCCTCTGCAAACCACCGACGGGGAAGAGGCTTTTCAGGAAATCAGCCCCGGCGGATCTCCCTCCTGCTTCGTATTCAAGACCAGCGTCGAGCAGTTCAGCGGGAAGCTCTCCTACGTCAAGGTGATCACCGGTTCGATCACAGGAGACAGCGAGCTGTTGAATATCCGGGAAAAACAGAAGGAGAAAATCTCGAAGGTGTACACCTGCATTGGCAAAAAGCTCGATGAGGCGGACGCTCTTCCGGCCGGAGATATCGGCGTTCTGACCAAGATCGACAGCGCCGCCACCAACGACACCCTCTGCGGGACCGACATGGATATCACCTA
>CAZPQC010000036.1:20850-30380 GCA_964588525.1 uncultured Spirochaetaceae bacterium | reverse complement strand
CTAAAGCTACAAGCTTTAAAACGGATCGGGGTGTCTGATCGGTGCACCCTCGATCGTTGAAGAAAACCAGAACACAAAAGAAAAGGCTGCCCAGTCTCGGGCAGCCTTTCTGCGTTTTGCGTTTTTCGCAAACGAATCGATCTGCTGTGGCCGTACTGACGGACTTCAGTTTTTCCGACGAGGCATGGCGTCGGTTTCAGCCGGAAAAACGACGAGTCAATTCGGCCTTCCTGCCCGCCTGTTGACACCGCCGCGAAGGGATGGTACCCTAAACTATCGATTATCGATAATATTATCCGTTCTATTTGGAGCAAAGAGCCATGAAGATCATCCACGAGTCCGAGGTCGAGGAAAAGAAGATACCCGGACGTTTCATCCGCTGGATCGCCGACGACAAAACCCTCCAGCCGAAGCATCTCTCCAGTTGTGTGATCCGGGTGATGCCCGGAGAGACCGTCCAGCCGGCTCATTCTCATCCGGAGGGGGAGGAGCTGATCTATATCATGAGCGGCTCCGGCGAGGCCTGGGTGGACGGCAAAATCAAACCGATGCGCACCGGCACGGCGATTTTGTTCGAGCAGGGATCGGTACATATGATCCGGAACGTCGGCGGCGAGGAGATGAAGGTCGTCTGCTTCTTTGCCCCTCCCACGGGCTTGGAGAACTACAGGCTCTACGAAGGCTTGGAGTTTGCTGAAAATGACTCATTTTCACGCGAAAAGAGGTAGACGATGGGCAGGAACCCCATAAAAGATTTTCAAGTCGATCCAGAAACGGTTCACTATATCGGAGAGGATCTGCAGAGACCGGAGTGTATCCTGGCCGAGCCGGACGGCACCCTCTGGTCCGCCGACGCCAGAGGCGGCGTCGTTCACATCTGGCCTGACGGCAGGCAGGAGATCATCACCCAAAGGCACTCGGCGGATTTCGAGAGTAGCGGAGACGAGGTCTCCCGATTCACCGCCGGCACGCTGCCCAATGGCCTGGCCTTCGCCGGGAACGGGGATATCCTTATCTCCAACTTCGGTACAGACTGCCTGGAGCGGATGAAGCGCAGCGGGGAGACCGAGGTGCTCTTCGATACGATCGACGGATCCTCCATCGGAAAGGTCAACTTTGTTCTGCGAGACACCAAGGACCGCCTGTGGATTACCGTCACCACCAAGGTCAAGAACTGGATCGATGCTCTGGTGCCGGATCTGGACGACGGCTACATAGCCCGCTATGACGATCGGGGCATACATATCGTGGCCGACGGTTTGCATTTTACCAACGAAGTGCGTTTCGACGAAAACGAGGAGTATCTGTACGTGGTGGAGACCACCGGGGGGCGGATCCTGCGCTTCAGGGTCGATGAGCAGGGAGATCTTTCGGGCCGTGAGGTCTACGGACCTTCGAGTTTGGGCCGGGGAGCCTATCCGGACGGCATCGCCTTTGACAGCTACGGAAACCTCTGGGGCACCACTGTGTACTCCGACACCCTGTTCGTGATCACCCCGGAGGGCGAGCAGATCGTTCTTATGGACGAGGGGGACCCGGAGAAGGTCAAAGCTCTGGACAGGGCGTTTTTCGAGAAACGGGTAACGCCGGAGATTCTCTTTGAAACCGGAAAGGGGATCGCTCCGTGGATGGCCAGCGTGACCTTCGGCGGCCCGGATCTGCAGACCGCATATATAGGGTCGCTCAAAGGCACGCGTATTCCCTTCTTCCGCGCCCCTGTAGCGGGCCTGCCCATGGTGCATTGGAACGAAGGGAGAGGTTGAATACCAAGGAAAGGAGAGAGGGATGTCTGAGAAGATGTATGCCATTCGGTTGAACGCACCGAATGATTTCGAGTACACCCAGGTACCGATACCGGAGGTGGGACCCTTTGAGGTGCTCTGTCGAGTGGAATCGGTGGCAATATGCGGAACCGATCCCCACATTATCGAGGGAGATTATCCGGGATTCTGGCCCAAGGAGTTTCCTCTGATACCGGGACATGAATGGTCCGGGGTTATCGAGCGGCTCGATGAAAAAGCCCATGAGTTCGGCTGGAGAGAGGGCGAGCGGGTTTGCGGGATCAGTCACGTAGGCTGCGGTTACTGCTCGATGTGTCTGGAAGGCAGATACAATCTCTGCCTGAACTTCGGCAATGAAAAGCTCGGGCATCGGCAGCACGGACACTACACCCCCGGCGCCTATGCCCAGTACATGTTGAGCTCCATCAAGAGTATAGCTAAATTGCCGGATGCGATGAGTTTTAACGCCGGCGCCTGCATGGACCCCCTGAGCATAGCTCTGCACATGGCCATGCGATCGCGGTTGGAACCCGGTGACTCGGTTCTGGTGAACGGCGCCGGGGCTCAGGGTCTGATGAGCATCATGTGCGTGAAGAGCATGGGCGCCGGAACGCTCATGGTGTCCGGCAGCGGCAGCCGGTTGAAGATCGCCGAAAAAATGGGAGCGATTCCTATCAATTATCGAGAGGATGATGTCGCCGCCAGAGTTCGGGAATTGACAGGAGGGCAGGGGGCCAAGCGGGTCCTGGAATGTTCCGGCACGGAGAAGGGAATTGCTCAGGCCTGTGCCGCGGTAGCAAAAGGAGGATGCATCTCTATAGTCAGCCTTCCTCCGGGGGACGGAAATGTAACGATTCCGTTGAAGCAGCTGGTTCTGAACGAGGTGGAACTGGTAGGCAACCGGGCCAATCCCAACACCCTGGAGAAAGCAATTGCCCTGGCAACTTCCAACAATTTCGATATTGACGGCCTTGTCACCCACGAGTTTCCCCTTTCGGAGTACGCGAAAGCCCTGGATGTGTTCGTGGGACGAAAAGAGAACTCGTTGAAGGTCGTCTGCAAACCGAATAAGTGAAAGGAACATATCTATGGGAGTATTGCGTGAAGAAATGCTGAGCGGCGACGGAGTGTTGAGGATAGACGTGCTGGGTGGGAACGATCAGGAGCACGTGTTGGAGGAGATGACCTTCCTCAACTACCGGCTGGCCTCGGTTCGGTGCCGCAAGGAAATCCGGAAAGCCAATCCGGACATGATCTGGGACAGGGAGAAATCAAAAAAAGATATCCGCTATGAAAGCGGGCAGTTGCTCTTGGAGGGGGATTGGGAGCAGGGGGAGCTGAATAAGATCCTCGTGACAATGCTGGCCCTTGTAATGGAGAAGGTCGGACTTCATCCTTTTCACAGCTCCGCGGTACGCTATAAGGACAAATCGATCCTGTTTCTGGGGGGTGAGAACAACCATGGGAAGAGCATGAGCCAAATCGAAGGCTGCCGTCGGGGCGGGCAGATCATCTCGACCGAAACGACCGTTACCGACGATGAGGGGATCGTCGTAATGGGATCGAAGAGCGTCTACCTGAGGGCCCGAGCCAAGGGCACGGAACGGGCCGACCTGCCCAGTCCTGATGAAGGGGTTGCCAAGTTTTTCGATAAGGAACCGGAGTTCATCAATTTCGAAGAATCCGCCCCGATTGATCTGGTGATCATGCCCGGGATCGACGGTCATTTCGACACCAGGATCGTGGAGATGAACCGTTTCGAACGGGAGTACCAGACCTACCACTCGGTGATGAACTATTTCGGCTTGAATCAGCTTCTTGCTCCGGGAGGTATCGTGATGCCGATCGTGGATACCGACGAGTTGCGGAAAAAGCGGGGAGATTTCGTCAGCAGGTTCGCAGCGAACAAGCCGTATTTCATGGTTCGGGCGAAAACTCCCCAGCTGTTGTTTGATGAAGTGGAAAAACTGATGTAGAGTTTGATCGGCAATCTGCCATACTACGCACGTGAGGAGTTATAAAGAATGAATCGATTGGAGATGTTTCGTGAGCTGCTTTCCCTGGAGGGCAAGGTGGCTCTGGTGCCCGGCGGAGCCGGAGAGATCGGCCAGGCTGTGGGAGAGGCCCTCTGTGCCTATGGTGCCAAGGTCATCTTGACAGGCCGCACCCGGGAAAAAGCTGAAACCGCGGCGGAGGCGATCCGTGCCGCCGGCGGAAAGGCGGAAGGACGGGCTTTTGTGGTCGAAGACGCAGCAGCGGTGGAAAATTTTGTAGATAGCGTCTACAAGGACTACGAGCGGATCGATATTCTGGTGAACTGCATTGGAAAGCAAATCGAAAACGCCGCGGAGGAGTACAAAGAGGAGGACTGGGATCATATCTTGAACGTGAACCTGAAAACCGCTTTCTTCTTCTCCAAGGAGGTAGCCAAACGTCAGATATCCGAAGGCGGCGGGGGTAAGCACATTCATATCACCTCGGTTCGGGGGCTTTTGGGCATCAACCGGGGATTCATCGGCTACTGCTCGAGCAAGGGCGGAATGGTGATGATGATCAAGCAGCTTGCCTCGGAGTGGACCAAACACAAGATAAATGTGAACGGGATCGCGCCCACCTTCATCCGCACAGCCCAGGTCGCCAACTATCTGGATGATCCGAGCTTCTATAAACCCCTGGTGGCCCGGATTCCCCTCGGCCGGGTGGGGGAGACCCATGAAGTGGCAGGGCTGGCCCTGTACCTGGCCGCACCGGTCTCGGACTTCGTATCCGGGCAGATCATCTACATCGACGGCGGTTTGACTGCAATCCAGTAGAACGGCGAGCTCTGGAATTTACCGAGCCTTGAAATTTTTCTTGACAGGTACGCGGTTATAAGAGATGATAAGTACAATCGATTATCGATAATCTAATATGGAGGTACTATGGACACATCGAAAGTGTTGGCCACATTCTACGGTGACAAGGATTTTCCCGTAGAGTGGAAAGACGAAGAGGAGAAGAAGCTTTTCTGGTTTTATGATGACAACCACGTCCCCTTCCCGATCACCCCGATGTTCTTCAGCATGTACGGCTGGTGGGGCCCGACCTGTCATTACCTGTTCCGGCGATTTGACGTTCCCACCGGCGAATATTGGCCCGGCAAGGTCGTCAACGGCTATTTGTATTCGGCCATCGTGTCCCGCGAGCCCAAGGAAGCCGCTGAAGGGGGCAAGTACTTCGGTTGGATCATGCCCACTTACGCCACCAACTTTCTCGACTGGTGGGAAAAACGCTATCTGCCGGAAGTCCTGCGGAATTTCGAATACATCGACAGCTTCGATGCGGAAAATGCCACCCTCCAGGAACTCATGATCTACCTGGAGGAGATGTACGACATCCAGGAACGGCACTTCCGCCTGCACTGGATCCTGAACTGGGCTCAATTTACAGCTTCGATGGGTTTTGTACAGGCAACGAAAGAGCTGATCGGCGATGTCGACCCGGACATCCTGGGAAAGGTGAATGTCTCCCAGGCTGACCGCAACTGGGACAGCCTCAAGGCCCTCTGGCAGCTCAAGGAGAAGGCAAAAGCCGATTCCGAGCTGTCCGGCATTTTCAAAAATACGGATAAAGCCGCCGATATCGGCTCGAAACTGGAATCCTCGGCCAAGGGCAAGGCTTTCATGAAGGACGTGATAAAATATTCCGAGGAGTTCGGCTACAAGGCGGTCTATCCTCACGAATACATCTATCCGCTGTACGTGGAAGATCCCACACCGATTCTCGAGCAGATCCAGAGCTATCTCGCCTCGGATTTTAACTACAACGCCGTTTACGACAGGTGTATCGAGGAACAGAAGGAGGCCATCGCCTACCTGCGAAAGCAGCTGGCGGGTAAGTCCGAAGAGGTGAAGAAGAAATGGGAAGAGGCTCTCGATCTGAATTTCCGGATGTTGCCTCTCACCCCGGACCATCACTTCTACTTCGATCAGGGAACCTTCGGCCGGATGCGTCTGGTGTTGATGCGGGTGGCCCGCAAGATGGTCAAGGAAGGTCTGCTGGACGATCAAGAGGACGTTCTCTATCTCGAGTACGAGCAGCTTCGCCGTTATGTGGGGGATCCGAAAAACTATCCAGCCCGAAAGTTAATTGCCGAGGCCAAAAAGGCAAGAGAGGAGGCCTTCAAAATCAAGCCCCGCGACTGGGTGGGAACCGTAACTCAAGCCAACATGTACGAAGAGCCCTACCACACCCTGTGGGGATATCCCGAGAAATTCGAACGGGAACGGGAAGGGAAAAAGGTCAAGGGCGAGATCAGAGGTTTGGCCGGTTCCCCGGGAGTGGTCGAGGGAATCGCCCGCATCGTCAAGAGTCCGCAGGAGTTCGACGCGGTCAAACAGGGGGACATCATGGTCTGTATCATGACCAATCCTGCCTGGGTCGTGGTGTTCAGCAAGATTGCCGCGGTCGTTACGGACGCCGGTGGTGTGCTGTCTCACTCAGCCGTCGTAGCCCGGGAGTTCATGATCCCCGGCGTGGTGGGAACAAGCAGTGCAACCAAGGAGATCAAGACCGGCGACAAGGTCCGCGTAGACGGTGACAAGGGCGTGGTCACGATACTTAGCTGATCGTTCGGGGGTGCGAAAGTTCGGGGTAATGTGTCCCGAGGGTGAAGCAGCAACCAGTGTCCACGGGATTGTGAGCCGGTGGAGCACCGATTTCGAGCCGGAGACAGCGTGTTCGTCCGTCTGGAGAGAAGCGCAAGATGCCGAAGAGCGAGTCGAAAAAAGTGTTTCGGACAGTCATCAGCGAGCAGATCAAAGAGCAGCTGATGGAGGAGATTTTCCGTCATAAGTACGTGCCCGGAGAACGGCTGGTGGAGAGCGCCCTGGCCAAGGAGCTCAATGTCAGCCAGACTTCGGTCCGTGAAGCTCTGCGCAGCCTCGTGGCCATGGGCTTTCTGGAGAGCGAACCGTTCAAAGGAATTACGGTTCGATCCCTGTCCCGTCAGGATCTCTGGGAAGTGTACACCGTAAGGGCGGCTTTGGAATCTCTGGCCGCATTTCATGCGGCGGGGCGTATCACGGATGAGCAGATTGCGGAGCTCGAAGAGATCTGCGAAAAGATGATCGAGGCGGCCAAGGCGGGGGATGGACACCGAAGGACGATGCTGAATATCGAGTTTCACAAGGCGCTGATTCGAGCATCCGGTCTCAAACTGATTTTGAAACTCTTCGACAATCTGCAGTTCGGAAGCTGGTCGCTCATGAAGGGGACCTTCACATCCATGGATGCGGTGGAGATCGCCTTACGCCATCGGAAGCTGATCGAGGCGCTCAAGACAGGAGATCCGGAGCGTGCCAGCCGGGCGGTCCGGGAACACATCGTAGAGGGAAGCATGTCGATCCTGGAAAGCGTCGAGCAGACAAACTCTGCTGATGCGGCCGCGGAAACAAACAAAAAAGACTAGACCGAAAAGGGTTCCTTCCAGTTTTCGTAGAAGGCGAGCCCCTCAGTCAGTTTTTTCGAGATTTCCGTAAAATCCGGATCGACGCGTTCGGCGGCCAGACGTTTTCCGGTATCTGTGTACAGCGTAATTCCACTGAGGTGGGTCATTGCCTCGGCCAGGCCGGCCAGGGTTTTGTAACGCTCGAGGCCCATCAGGTAACCGTACTCAACGTACACCTTCATCATCTGCATTAGGCCAACCCAGCCGAACTTATCCACCTGATCGGCATCACAGACGACTTTTTCTTCGAGGGTTACCGGCTCCGAATGCTCAAAACCGGGGTACTTGCCCTTGTGTCTCAGAATGCAGGTTGAAATTTTCTCTCGTTCCTCAGGAGTCCAATCCTCAAGAAAAGCATAGCATTCCCGAGATCCATGCAGTGGGTGCTGCCTGGGATCGTGGGGGTGGGTGATATAGCCGAGATCGTGCAGGATCATTGCCGGTAATACGATATCCATATCCGCCCTCTCCTCCAAGCCGATCCATACGGCATGCAGGATATCGCGGCGAACGTGCTCCCAGTTGTGGGCGATCGGATCTTTCTCGTTGAAGGCCGATCGAACAGCCTGATACAGCTTCCGCAACCGCGGTTCCTCGAGTCGGCGATTCAGTACTTCATAGATACTCGTTGGCTCCATTGCTGCTCCTGTTCGTTTTCCTGTACTATTTCTTGTCTTGCCCCGGACCGGATCCGGCATCCGCCCCTGTTCAGCTGTTGACACTGCTCGGTATCGATGTTACGCTATCGATTATCGATAATGTAGCGTTCGCGATATGAAAAAGCAAGCCTGCTGAATCCGGTGCGAGCTGAGCCTTTGTGATCAACGAATATACAAACGGTTGGAGGAAACGATGCAGTATGTCAAGCGTCTCGACGAGATGACAAAGGAGGAGTATCAGGAGACCGGCGGGAAAGCGGCCAATTTGGGGGAAATGATTCGGGGCGGCTTCAACGTACCGGGCGGTTTTTGCGTCACAGGCAAATCCCTGGATTACCTGTTCGAAGCCCGGGAGCTCATGTCCAAGATCACGGGAATCGTCGAAACCTTGAACTTCGACCAGTACAGTGACGTGGAGCGTAAGACAGCCGCGATCCGTGAGATGATCACGGAAGCCGAGATTCCGGAGGATTTGCTTAAAGAAATCAAAGAACAGATTCAGGCCCTGAAATCTCCCTCCGGCGAAGATCCCTTCGTCGCGGTGCGTTCATCCGTGGCCGTGAAAGACAGCGCCATATCCTCGTTTCCCGGGATGATGGATACCTACCACTTCATCAAAGGGGAGGGGCAGATCATCGAGAATATCCGCCGCTGCTGGGCTTCCCTGTTCACAGCCAGGGCCGTGTACAGACGGCATCAGCAGAACATCCCCCAGGACAAGGGAGTAATCGCCCCGGTCGTACAGAGAATGGTCAACGCGGATGTCGCGGGGGTGATGTTCACTGCCAACCCGATCACCGGGGCCAGGGACGAGTTTATGATCGAATCGAACTGGGGTCTGGGAGAATCTTTGGTTTCCGGGGAGGCTATCGTTGATTACTTCATCGTCAGCCGGGAAACGCCGCCCCGGATCAAGGAGAAGCGGGTTCAGAACAAGAACATCATGGTGAGCATAGACAGGGAAAGGGGGATAGGTCGCAAGAAGTACGAGCTGACCGGCAGCATGGTGACCGACTGCACCCTGAATGACGAGCAGCTTTTCGAGCTTGCGGAGTTGGGGAAAAAAATCGAAGCCGTCTTTCAGTATCCCCAGGACATCGAGTGGGCCTACGAAAACGGCGAGCTGTTTGTTCTCCAGAGCCGGAAGGTGAAGGGACTCAAAGATTGAGAAATTACCAATACCTGCGGCCGGATACCCTGGAGGAGGCTCTGTTCATCATGGAGCGCTTCGGGGCGCAGGCCAGGCCGCTGCTGGGCGGCACGGATCTTATGGTGCGCATCCAGAAGGGGCAGGCGGAACCGGAAGCCGTCGTGGATCTGAAGCGGGTGCGGGACATCGAAGACCGCATCGAGATCGAAGGGGGAATGACGAACATCGGTGCCCGGGTCGTGCTGGCCGATCTTGTTTGCCATGACCTGATCCAGACAACCTATCCCGCACTGGTTGAGGCTGCCTCCATCGTGGGCTCGATTCAGATTCGAAACCGGGCTACCCTGGTGGGCAACGTCTGCAACGCCTCCCCGGCTGCGGATACGGTTCCGCCATTGATGGTATACGGAGCATCGGTCACGATTGTCGGGAGGGGGGGTACGGCCGCCCGG
>CAZPQC010000036.1:0-20750 GCA_964588525.1 uncultured Spirochaetaceae bacterium | reverse complement strand
GGTACGGCCGCCCGGGAGGTTTCCCTCCAGGATTTCTTCCTCGGTCCCGGCAAGACGCTCTGCGGCCCGTCGGAGCTGGTCGTAGCGGTTCACATCCCCGTTCCCCAACCGCCCTTCGGATCGGCCTTCGGGCGTCTCACCCGGCGGAGGGGGGTAGACCTGGCCACCATCAACATGGCCTGCGCGATCGACGCCCAAGGCTTCACTACCTTCGTATTCGGAGCGGCCGCTCCCACCCCCGTCTTGGCCAGGGATGAAACAGGGGAGTTGGCCGACGCGCGGCTGCCACAATCGAGGCAGGATGAGCTGCTGCGATCGCTGCTCGAAAAAACCAGTCCCATCTCGGACGTACGATCCGGGCGGGAGTACCGGCAGGCCATGCTGCTCACCATCGGTCGCAGAGTGCTGCGGCAGGCTCAAGAGCGCCGGCCGAAGGCCCGGGCAGGATGAAGAACATGTCAAAAAATTCGATTTCGATATCCGTCACGGTCAATGGACGGTCTCACCAGCTGGAGGTTGAAGCGTACGAGACATTATTGGAGATGCTCCGCAATCGCCTGGATCTGATCGGAACCAAGAAGTGCTGCGGAGAGGGGGAGTGCGGCGCCTGCACGGTGATTCTGAACGGCAGGGCCGTGAACTCCTGCATCATACTAGCCGCGGAGGCCGACGGCGGCGAGGTGCTGACCATTGAGGGTCTGGCCGAAGGGGGAAAACCCGGCGCGCTTCAGCAGGCTTTCCTGGACAAGGGCGCCGTTCAGTGCGGCTTCTGCACACCGGGTATGATCATGGCTGCCCATTATCTGCTGATGAACAAGCCGCATCCGACGGAGGAGGAGATCAGGGACGGCCTTTCGGGAAATCTGTGCCGCTGCACCGGCTACGGAAGAATCGTGGAGGCGGTGCGGGCGGCCGCCGAGGCAGAAGCGGGAGCGGAAAAATGAAAGAGTCCATAATCGGCAAGTCGATCAACAGGGTCGGCGGCCTGCAGCGCGTGCTGGGAACTCAAGTGTACGTGGCGGACGTCAAATTGCCGAACATGCTTCATGCCAAGCTCGTCCGCCTGGACTGTGCCCACGCGCGGATCCGGCGCATCGACGTTTCTGAGGCCCTGAAGGTCGAAGGGGTCCAGGCTGTATTGACCGCCGACGATCTGCCCAAGCCGATCCCCCGCTTCGGGCCGGCCTACCAGGACAGGCCGCTCCTGGCGGTCGGCACGACCCAGTTTCACGGTGAACCGGTGGCGATCGTGACGGCTGAGAGCGAACATGCCGCGGCGGTGGGGGCCTCCCGTGTGAAGGTGGACTACGAGGAGCTGGCGGCGATCTGCAGCGTTGCCCAGGCTCTGGACCCTTCGGCGGAGCTGGTTCAGGATCCGGGTTTGCGCGCCGACGGCCCTTTCAAGAACACGAACGTACTGGATGAGTGGATCTTCGGCTGGGGGGATGTGGATAACTGTACGGCCGACGAGGTGATCGAAAACAACTACCTGTTTCCCATCGTAACTCAGTTCGCCATCGAGCCTTTTACATTTCTGGCCGAACCCACCATGGACGGGATCAGTGTATACAGCGCCATTCAGATTCCCTACGGGCTGCAGCGTATCATCGCTGCGGTTGTCGGGCTGCCCCTATCCCGGGTGCGGATCATCGCCCCGGATCCGGGCGGCGCCTTCGGCGGCAAACAGCACCCGAAGTTCGAGCCTCTTCTGGCCTACATTGCCCTGCGTTTGGGCAGACCCCTTCGACTGGAGCTCACCCTGGAGGAGTCCTTTCAGGCTGTCAGGAGGGCGGCCGCGGAGGTGCGGGTGCGCAGCGGTTTTCGATCCGACGGGACCCTGGTTTTTCAGGATATCGAGTCCAACTACCTGATCGGCGCCTATGCCGACATCGCCGGGCGGGTGGTAAGCAAGGCCAGCTACGTAGCCGCCGGTCCCTACCGGGTGCCGAACGTGCGCATCGTGGCCCGGGCCGTTTTATCCCACACCACCCCGAGCACGGCGTTCAGGGGGTTCGGCGCGCCCCAGGAGAACTGGGCCGTCGAGTCTCAAATCGATACGGCGGCCGGGAAGCTCGGAATCGACAGGGTGGCCATCCGCCTCAAGAATCTTCCCAAGAAAGGGGAGGTGTTCATGCCCAAGGATCCTCCTGCCGACGGGGACTGGGCTGAAGTCTTACAGCGGGCGGCGCAGGAGATAGGATGGGGTGAGCCGCTGCCTCAGGGGCGCGGACGGGGTATCGCCATGGGTCTGAAAGCCGGACCCACTACGGCGGCCTCCTACTCGATCGTCCGTCTGCATCTGGACGGGAGTGTGACCGTGTACTCGGGTACCTCTGATATGGGGCAGGGCGCCCGAACCGTGTTTACCCAGATCGTCTCGGAGGAATTGGGCATCCCGGCGGACAAGGTCGTGGTAACCATGGGCGATACCAGCGCGGTTCCTTTCGATCTTCAGACCTCGGCCAGCCGCTCCACCGTGGTGATGGGAAGCGCCATCATCGATGCCTGCGATGAAGTCAAGCGGCAGCTCATGGATCTGGCGGCGGAGTGCTACGGCGCGGCGGCGGAAGCGATTCAGATTTCTCCCGGAACGATTCATCTGCCCGGGGGGGATCGCTCGTTCTTGGAGCTTCTCAAGGACCGATTCGGCAGAGTGAAGGGCGAGGTGATCGGAGTGGGGTCGGCCCGCTATGAATACCTGAAGGGCCATCCCCTCGGAGGTCAACCCGCCTTTTACGAGGTGGTGGCCGTAGCTGCTGATGTGGAGGTAGATCAGGAAACCGGGGAAATCGGGATCCACAAAATGATCGTTGTGGGAGACGTGGGCAAGGCGATTAATCCGCAACACGTTTCCATGCAGGATGAGGGAGCGGCGGTTCAGGCTTTGGGCCACTCGATCATGGAGCACTACGTAATGGACTCATCCGGTCGCGTCCTGAATCTGGGGGCCTTGGATTATCGAATTCCCACGACCAAGGATGTCCCCGAACAGTTCATGTCCATCCACATCGAAAACGCCGATGGGCCGGGACCGTACGGTGCCAAAGGCGTGGCCGAAGGGGGAACCCTGGCCACCGCCCCGGCCATAGGGGCAGCGGTGGAAGAGGCAATAGGTGTACGGATACGGGATCTGCCGCTTACGCCGGAACGAATCTGGACAGCGTTGAACAACAGGAGAGAGAGGGGCTAGAGTTCTATGAACGAATCACGGGAGCAGCTGCTGAAAGCCGGCGTGAATCCGCATGGCGACGTTGAAGCAGGGCTATGAAGCGGTGGATCGGGGCACCCACATAGGCGGGGCCTTCTCCGCCACCGTACCGATCGTGGCGCTGTCCCAGTCCGTCTGCGCGATTTAGACCGCTCGGAAAGGTTAGGCTTAAACAGGCTCTCCGACGGTTCGATCCCGAAATTGATTGGGGGAGAGCCCGAAATACCGCTTGAACTCCTGATAGAATGTCGACACAGAGTCATATCCGCAGTCGTAGGCCACGTCGATAACTTTCTTCTGCTGATCGAAGAGGTGATGAGAGGCGTGGAGCAGGCGGAGCAGCCTCAAATACTCCATGACGCTCATCCTCATCTCGGCCTTGAAGCAGCGGCAGATCTGCCGCACCGACAGGGCAGTCGCGCGGGTGAGATGAACCAGTCTGATTTTATTCATGTAGTTGGCCTGAAGGAAACCGACGATGCGACGATTGCGCTCGCTTTTGGCCTCCGGCAGGCGAATCTTGTCGGCGTGGTTGGCCAGCTCGCTCGGCAGCAGGGTTAGGAACAGATTCAGGCAGCTGCCCATGATTCCTCCGGAGATGTCTTCCAGGTTGTGCTCGTTCATCTTTTTGAGCAGAGCCTGACACAACTCGCTGGTTTCGAATAGGTGAATACGATCATCCGCCCAGGGTATCAGAGCCGGGTTGATGAAAAGCGAGTGGCAGAGAACGCCGATACTTTCCTGCAACGTGGTCGCCCGATGGGGCTTCCCACCGGGAATGAAGGCGGCCATCTTACGGTACAGGGGACGTTTCTCCTTCCCATCTTCGATCAGGATCATCCCGCTTATCACGGCGATGATCTGGTGGGAGGAGTGGATGTTCAGATGCACAGCCGGATCGTGGTCCCACAACCCGGTGCGGGTGAAGGCGGAGATGAGGCGGTGATCGATCCCGAAATCATCCCGATGCTGCTGCATCGAAGCGCTGATCTTTTTTTCCACGCCCTGTATTGTACGGGTTATTCTTTCATTTGTCCATATTTCGAATAAAGATGTCGTTTGTTCGATTGCGTGCCACAGTAGATCTGATAAGATGGAGACAGACCTATTACAGAAGCCGAGTGAGGAATCCACAGTGAAACGTATCTATGTGGTCGAGGAACTGTGTAACGGCTGCCGTTTGTGTGAATCATTCTGCGGTTCCCTTTCAAAAGGGATTTTCGGTCCCCAGTCCGGCCGGATACGGGTGCTCAAGGTCCCGGGGGGCGAGAAATCGGTGCCAATGGTGCACTGCGACGGCCGTTGCGTGCGTCCGATATACGAGGACGGTTCTCCAACCTGCGTGCGCGTCTGCCCCACAGGCGCTTTGATCTTTGCCGAGCAGGAGCGGGCTGTTCAAGTTCGACAGGAATACGAAGCCGCGCGCAGCGCGCACAGCATTTTCAAGGTAGTAGCGCCCTGGATATGGCCATTTCCCTGGCGGAGGCCCGGTGAGAAGCGAGCGCGATCTGCGGAAGGAGAAGTGGTGTGAACGTTCGGGACAACGCACAACAACGGATGCTGCGGGTCGATCTGTCAACGGGAGCCATCGGGGTGGAGGATCTTCCCCGCGAGTGGACGGGGAAATATCTGGGGGCACGGGGAGTCACCGGCAGACTCCTGTACGACGAGGTCCATCGGGGAACCGATCCCTACGGACCGGAAAACGTACTCTACATCGGCACCGGGCCCATGGACGGGCTGCCCGTCGGCATGGGTCGTCTCTCTATCGCCACAAAATCGCCCCGCGGCTGTATCGGTGAGGGCAGCGTCGGGGGCTTCCTTGGGCCGGAACTGCGGCGTGCCGGCTACGAGTACATCGCCGTGCGTGGCTGTTCGGACAAGCCGGTTTATCTGTTTATAGAGGACGACCGCGTCGAAATTCGGGATGCAGGCCACCTGTGGGGAAAAACCACCTACCAGACCGATGATCTGCTGCGTGAACAGCTCCCGGACCCGGATACGCAGTTCCTCTACATCGGACCGGCCGGTGAAAACCTGGTGCATTCGGCCATGGTCTTCAGCGGCCGCGATTCTACGGGCGGGCGCGCCGGCGGCGGCGAGGTCATGGGCGCCAAAAAATTGAAGGCAATCACGGTTCGGGGGCACGGCGGCATCAAGCCCCACGACTATGATGCCTTTATCGATGCCTACAAGGGATTCCGTCGCTTGCTGAACCTGCGTACCTCCCGCGACATGTGGACTCCCGTCTGGTCTACCTACGGCGCGCCGGTACTCTCCCGGCTGTTTCCCGATCTCGGCAACCTGATGACGAACAATGCCCAGATGATGTCGTGGGACAGCGAAAAGGCCGCGGCAATTTCATCGGAACACTTCATGAACGACTACGTGAGCCGTGCCCAATCCTGCTTCAACTGCCCCTGGCCGGCGTGCAAGAAAAATTTCCGGATCGACAAGGGAGAGAATGCGGGCTTCACGGGCGGCAACTACTGGGCGGGTCAACCGGTTGCTCTCGGTTCGGCGATCGACAACGGCGATCTGGACTTGATGCTCATCCTCTCAGGATTGTGCAATCAGTATGGACTGGACATCTTCCACGTTGGCTTCACTCTCTCCTGGGCCATGGAGTGCTTCGAAAAAGGCATTCTCACAACCGCCGACACCGACGGGCTGGAACTGCGTTTCGGGATGACCGATCACCAGGCCCTGATTGATCTGCTGGACAAGATCGTGCGAAAGGAAGGCTTCGGCGAGCTGCTGGCATTGGGCTGTTGGGAAGCATCCAAACGGATCGGGAAGGATTCCTACAAGTACTGCCTGACCGTAAAAGGTCAGGAGCTGGAAGCCATAGCGGAACGCAATCTTTTGATGGTGGGGCTGGGAATCGCGGTCAGCGAAGTGGGGCCCGATCATACCCGCTGGTATCCGCCCTATCCGCCGAACCCCTCGATTATCAGCAAGGAGGAACTGCACGAGCTCGGCATCGATTTGGATCTGAAGCTGGCCTTTGATACCCGTAACCCGAAACAGAAGGGCGAGCTGTTACGCTGGTTCACCATAAGCAGGGCGGTCGTGGAAGCACTGCCGAGCTGCGTCTTTCTTGTCCGGGACACCCTGGGTCTGGATCTGCGTCCGTGGTGGAAGCTTTTCGAGGCGGCTACCGGAATCGAGCTCGATTATCAGGAGTTCGTAAAGACGGGGGAACGTCTGATGAATATGGACCGGCTGTTCAATGTCCGGGAAGGCTTTTCCCGCAAGGACGACCACGTGCCGTACCGTATGGCCAATGAAGATGTTCCTCATTTCGGCTACAAGAAGATCGATCAGGTTACCCTTGACGGTATGCTCGACGAATATTACACGGCGAATGGTTGGGATCCGCAGAGCAGTGTTCCCACCCGCCCCAAGCTCGAGGAGCTTGGGCTGACCGACACGATTGCCGACCTGGAAGCGAACGGAATCGAGGTGAAGGGATGAAAAAGCTGGAATTGCGTTATGTGGCAGCGGTTTATCCGATTACGAGCAAGCTGAATGAACAATTCGAGACGGACGCGGGAACCCTTCGTGAGTTGATCCGGGAATTGGATGATGTTTACGGCGGCTTTACCGAAATGTTTCTCGATTCCCGGACGGGAAAGCTCACCCTCAATACGATGATCTATTACGGTGCCAAGGGATCCGTACCCAAAGGCGTACTCGATGCCGATCAGCCGATAGCCGATCAGGCAACCATCACTTTTTGGTAGAAGACAAGGCTCATCGTTGGATGAGTAAAATTCCATAAACAAAGGAGCTGAATATGCGAAGAACAAACGGGCAGAAGCGATTGGGATTGATCGTCGCGATCGCGGTCGTTCTGGTGCTGCTGACCGGCCACGCCCTCTGGGCGGGCGGTCAGGCTGGGGAGAGCACGGGTCGCAAGGTCATCAAACTGCGGTTTACCGCCGGTCATCCCTACGCGGCCGCCTCCTGGGTCAAAGCGATCGAGGATTTCTACATTCCGGAGATCACCCGGCGAGTCCTGGAGGAAACCAGCGGGTACGAGCTCGAATGCAACGGCTACTACGGCGGATCCCTGGCCAAGCTGGGGGAGGTCCTGGAAGCCGTTGAGAGCGGAACCGCTGATGTCGGTCTGACCAACAACGTTTTCGAGCAGGCCAAACTGGAGATCCATAACTTCAACTGGTGGCCGCCCTTCACCAGCCCCAACCTGCAGGATGTGGTGGCGGCAAACGAAGCGATCATGGACAAGTTCCCGGTCTTTGACGAGGTGTTCGCCCGCTACAACCAGAGGCAGCTGGGCCGGGCGTTCAATATGGCCACCAGCTTCGAACTGGTCACCAACTTTCCGATCAAGACCCTGGAGGATCTTCAGGGTCGGAAAATCGCCCACGGTGGATCCATGATCCCCTGGCTTCAGGCGCTCGGGGCGGTGGGAGTGCAATCCACCTTCTCGGATGCATACACCTCGATCGACACCGGGGTATACGAGGGCTGGGCCATCCCGGCGGACGTAGCCACGACCTTCAAGGTGTACGAGGTTGCTCCCTACGTAACCAAGGTTGGCTTCGGATCCTTCGTCAACGGCTACCTCACCATCAATCTGGACACTTGGAACTCCCTGCCGGCGGAGGTTCAGAAGATCATGGACGAGGTCGGCTACGAGTACACCCAGGATCTGTATCGGCGGGAGATGGAGGATCTGGACAAGGCGTACGGGATCATGCGGGAAGCCGGATGCACCATAACCGAACTCTCCGCGAAAGAAAGGCAGCGCTGGGCGCATATCCTGTATGACGCCAAAGTCGGCGAGGCGGCCGCCCGCAAGGCCGATGCGAACGGCTATCCGGGAAGCGAAATCCTGAAGGCCTATCTCAAAGCTCTGGAAGAAGCGGGATACGTGTTTCCGTAACATTCGCCTAGATTGACAGCCGGTACTATCAGAGATATAAAGTTGCCTGAGGGACGGCTCCTGCCGTCCCTCAGGCTTTAGGAGAGCGGATGAAGCGAGCATTGGCGTTTTTGAGTTCCCTGTACGACGGCCTCCTCGTTGTGCTGAACTATATTTCGGTGGTGTTGATCTTCCTTACGGCGATCTGGATCTTCGGCGACGTCGTCGGGCGTTTTATTTTCAACCAGCCGATTCCGGGGACCACCGAGCTGGTAAAAACAGCGATCCTGCCCATAGTATTCCTGGGAGTGACCTATACGCTGCGCAAGGACGGCCATATACGAACGACCGTTCTCGTCCGGCGCCTGCCCGTACGGGTGGCTGCGCTGTTTACCGCCATCGGCAGTCTCTTGGGAATGGCACTCTTCACTCTCATGGCCTACTACGGCTGGGAGGAAGCAGTCAAATCCTGGGCCGTAAGAGAATTCGAGGGGATCCAACTCCGCGTTCCCACCTATCCGTCCCGTTTTGTCATGGTCCTGGGCAGCGCTCTGCTGACGGTTCAGTTCGGTATCCTGTTCGTGCAGGCCGTCATCCGGATGATTGACAGCCGAAGCGGTCTCTCACAAGGAGCCAACTCATGACACCGATCGTTGTTGCCCTTGTAATGCTCGCGCTCACGGTGATTTTGGTGATCATGGGCTTGCATATCAGCGTCGCCCTGTTGTCCACAGGCATAGTCGGCATGATGTTGATAATCGGCGACTTCGGCCGGGCGGTGCGGGTATTGGGCACCGGTCCCTTCTACTCGGTGTTCAACTACGAGTTTTCGGTTATTCCGCTTTTCGTGCTCATGGGGCTCTTTGCCAACGCATCCGGTGCCAGCAAGGATCTCTACGATGCCGGTTTCAAGCTGTTCGGACGGGTCAAGGGCGGTTTGGGAATCGTGACGGTTATCTCCAATGCCGTGTTCGCCGCGGTTACGGGGGTGAGCATCGCCTCAGCAGCCGTATTCGGAAAGATAGCCGTTCCGGAGATGCGGCGCTACGGCTACAGCATGAAGTTTTCAACGGGCTGTGTGGCCGGCAGTTCCGCCCTGGGCATGCTCATCCCGCCGAGTCTGCTGTTTATCGTATACGGTCTGTTGTCGGGCGAATCGATAGGCACGATGTTCATCGCCGGGATCATTCCCGGCCTGATTCTGGCCGCGACCTACTCCATCGCGATTCTGGCAATCGCCCGCTTTCGTCCCAAGATGCTCGGCAACCCCTCCGTCCCGGAGAAGATCCTCTGGCGCGAGAAGCTTCGTTCCCTGGCCAAATCATCATCGATCGGCGGTCTCATTCTGGTGGTGCTGGGCGGAATCTATGCCGGGGTGTTTACGCCCACCGAGGCCGGAGCGGTCGGCTGCATCGGCGCGCTGGTGGTGATGATTCTGAAGGGCAAGTTCAGTTTCCGCAATCTAGAGTATGCTCTGAAAGAGACCGGCCTCACTACCGCCGCGGTGTTTCTGCTAATTATCGGTGCACAGATCTTCAGCCGCATGCTTACGATCAGCGGGCTGGTGGATGTGCTGTCCCGCTGGGTGGTGGCCCTGCCCCTGCACCCGAAACTGATAATGGCCATGATGATGGTCATTCTGATGCTGTTGGGAACGTTCTTGGACGTCACCTCCATCCTGCTTATCTCCATGCCGATCATGCTTCCGGTAGCCCAAACCCTGGGCTTCAACCTGATCTGGTTCGGCGTCATGGCAACAATCTCTATCGAGACCGGGCTGATCACACCGCCTTTCGGCATGTCTGTTTTCGTGGTGAAGGGCGCGGTGGGTCAGGAGGTGACGGTGGAGGAGGTCTTCGCGGGATCCATGCCCTTCCTGCTGATCCTGCTGGCAACGATTGCGATCCTGCTTGCTTTTCCGATTCTGTCGACCTGGCTGCCCGGAATGATGTAGGAGCTTTAGGTACTACTTCGCCTTGAGCTTGTCGTAGAGAGCCGATGCGTTGTGCTCGATCACGTGGTCGAGCATGTACTCCTGCCCGATATCCACGGCAAAACGCTTGGTGAACTCGGAGTCCTTGATGTGCTTGACGCACTGTTCCTTGCTCATTCCCCGACCTATGGCTGACTGTACCGCGGCGATCCATTCGAGCAGAAAGGCCTTCTGCACATCCAGCTCGTGTTTCGTGCAGACCGGGCCGTGCCCCGGAACGATCTTGTCCACGTCCAGCCGCTTGAGCCGGTCCAGGGATTCGATCCATTGGCCGACATCGGAGGCGTAGAGCCAGGTCTGAACCTCGTTGAAGATCGTGTCCCCCAGTACGGCCAGACGTTCCTCCGGGATGTACACGGCCAGCTGGCCCGGGGTGTGTCCCGGCGTGTGGATGAGCTGGAAGGTGTGATCTCCGACGTAAATGGTCAGATCATGATCGAATACGATGGTTGGCCGGTTGGGATCCTCGAAGTAGGTTTTCTCATCCGGCCAGATCTTCTCCCCCTCCGGGTCGTCGGTGGGGACAGCCTCGTGGGCGTATTCGTAGGGGTTGATTTCCGGTGTGACCGTCATGAAGTTGTTGGCGGTTTCGGCGTGGGCGACCACGATGCCGGCGCCCCTGAAGTAGTAGTTGCCGAAGATGTGATCCACGTGGTGCTCGGTGTTGATCAGATACCTGATCTCACCATGGCTCTCCGCTTCTTTACGCATCCGTACCGCGTAGGTGGGCAGCTGGGGGGTATCGATGACCACCACCCCCTTGGAGGTAACCACGTAGGCCGGATTGCATCCTCGAATCTTCGTTTCGGCGTAAACGTTTTTCGTTACTCGCTCCATTTCACTCTCTCCCTGTTGCGCTATGAGTTTGTTATTTGTAAGTTTATCCCAAATCTTACAGCATCTTGGAGAAAAAACCTACCCTGCGCGCGCCCGAGTGTTGCTACACATTGGAGACCGTATGTGGTTAAATACGAAATGGTGATGCCCTCGAGGTACCGTATCAATCGAACCGACCAGAAGGAGGTTAGGATGAAAATCGAGCTTCGAAAGAACTGTCGATACGCCCTGGTTATTCCCACCAGCATGGGCGTTCGGATCACGCCCGTCAACGCACAGCCGGTACACTGCAGCGATACCTACATCATGCAGGCAACCAGCGCCGAATCCAACGTGGGCAGCGTTTCCTCCTTTCTCGGACTGCCCGTCAAGATACTCACGACCTTTGTGAAGGGCAGTCCGATCGCCCGCTTCATCAAGGACAACCTTGCCGGCCGCCATATGGACTTCGAGGGAGTCGAGGTGGATCAGGGCGGTCCCTGGGGCTACCGCCATCAGATGAATATCGCCGACAGCGGCTACGGTTCCCGCGGTCCCCGCGTGCACAACGACCGGGCGGGGGAGGTGGGCCGAACCCTCAACGCAAAGGACTTCGACCTGGATCGCATCTTCGGCAAAGAGGGCGCGCAGCTCATGCACCTGTCGGGGCTCGTGGCTGCGCTTTCGCCGGAGACCGGAGCATCCTGTCTGGAGCTTTCCCGGGCTGCCAAGAAACATGGGACCCGGATTTCCTTCGATCTCAATCACCGTGCCTCGTTCTGGAAAGGCCGGGAGGAGGAACTGAGCCGGATCTTTTCGCAGATCGCCGGATTGGCGGACATCCTGGTGGGGAACGAGGAGGACTTTCAGCTTTGCCTGGGCGTCGAAGGACCGGAGGCCGGCGGCAGGCAGCTGGCCGACAAGATCGACAGCTTCAAAGGGATGATAGACCGGGCCAAGAAGGCCTTTCCCAAGATTTCAGTTTTTGCCACCACGCTGCGGGAAGTGGTCAGCGCCAACAGCCATCTCTGGGGCGCCATCATGGCAGCCGGGGACGACTGGCACGTGGTAGAGCCTCGCGCCATCACCGTCCTGGATCGCATCGGCGGCGGGGACGGTTTTGTCGGAGGCATGCTCTATGCGATCCTCAGGGGATGGGAAGCGGAGAAGTGGGTGCAGTTCGGCTGGGCCAGCGGAGCCATGGTCACGACCCTGCTGACCGACTACGGCCAACCCGCGGATGAAGAACAGATCTGGAACATCTGGAGGGGCAACGCCCGGGTCAGACGGTAGATAGGCGGCGATCGGTCAATCCCGCTGATGAAGCAGCGGGGCGGCCAAAACCGGGATCCCCTCCTTCAGCAGGGCGGTGGCGGTGCGTTGAACCGCGGCGTGTTTGTCCAGGTAGTTCAGCTCCAGGGCCGGCATCAGGCCCTGCTTTTCGATCTCCTCCTTGGGCAGGAAGTACTCGAGGATGTCGGAGGGATGCTCCCGGCTCTCTTCGGTTTCGAGAACGCCACCCTCGTGCTTGGCGGAGATGTTCTTGACGGTTTTGGCAACATCCAAGAGCTCTTCGAGCCTGTCGTAGGGCTGGCGGACGATGTGCCTGTAGCTTTCCAGGATGTGATGCTCGATCCGGACATTTTGCTCGAAGCCCAGCTCCCGCCGGATATCCCCGGTCAGCTCCAGGGTCCGGCTGTCCACCGCGTTGGAGAGGTTGAAGCCGATCAGGGGGGTGGTCCCGTCCTCCCGTGCGAAGAGCTTGGCGGTGAGCAGGGTCCAGAGCACGTTGAGGGGGTTGTCGTTTCCCATGAACACCGAGATCTTGAACTCGATGTCCACGCCCAATTTGTACAACAGGTAGCCGGCCAGCACGGTGCCGCCGTTGATGTTCAGCACCTGCTTCACCCCGTAGTTGGTGTAGTAGTACAGATACTCGTCGACCCACTGGTAGGGATAGCGATTCGGCTGTCCCACACCGCCGAAGTAGCCCGTGATCGTGTCCGGCCCGCCCAGGTGCACGTTTGAGCCGTCCGTTCCCTTGGTATCCAGACTCTCCACCCAGGAAGCTCCCAGGATCTTCATGGCCGCGGTTACGGCCAGCAGATCCCCGTCGGCCTCCTGTTCCTTCATGGCCCGCACCCGGATGAAGCGTCCCGGCATCAGCTCCTGATTGTCGACAGCCCGTCGGGCCTCTGCGATCAGCCAGGGGAAGTACTGGAGGGCGGAGATCTCCAGGGTGACCTGGTAGCTGGAATCGAGGGGCCGTGCCGTCTTGCTGCGGATATTGGCCGCGTAGTCCGACATGGAGACAAAGCGCTCGCCATCCCGCTGCTCGGTAAGCCAGTCCAGCTGATCGGCGTAGGCACTGTTTTTCTTTCTCAGCCGCCCCAGGAGGGAGGGCAGCGACCCGTTTTCACGGGCCTGCCGGTTGATGCGATCAACCCCTCCGTGTTTTTGAACCGCCTCGAGCAGCGGATCGAGCACGGGGTTGGGCTTCTGCCTGAGAAACTCGTTGATGGCCTCCAGACGATCCGTCTCGATCCGAAACGATTGCTTCATGATTTTGACCGAGAGCTCTTGTAGCGCGTTACGACCTCCTCGAACGCCTCCAGCTCCTCCTTCAGCACGCTGTAGGAGTGCTCCGGGCCGGGAAAGCGCCCCTGATGGACGTCATCCACGTAGTCCTTCAAGGCTCCGGTAATGACCTCGGCCAGGTTGGCGTATTTCTTCACGAACTTGGGGGTGAAGGCTTCGAAGTAGCCGAGCATGTCCCCGTTGATCAGCAGCTGCCCGTCGGTGTACTGACCGGCTCCGATGCCGTAAACCGGTATGGTTAGAAGTTCCGTGATCGCCTTTCCCAATTCGGGGGGAACCGCCTCCAGCAGCAGGGAGAAGGCCCCCGCCTCTTGGATTTCTATTGCGTCCTTGATCAGATCCTCGGCGCTCTGGGCGGTTCGCCCCTGGGCCTTGAATCCCCCCAGCTGTCCGCTGGACTGGGGAGTCAATCCGATGTGCCCGATAACCAGGATGCCCGCGTTCACGATTCCCCGGATCTGCTCGATCACCCGCCGTCCGCCTTCCAGCTTGACCGCGTCCATGCCCGCTTCTTTGAGGAAGCGTCCGGCGTTTCGTACAGCCTCGGAAACGGACACCTGGTAGGAGAGGAAGGGCATGTCTCCGATCACGAAGGTGTCCGGTGCGCCCCGACGCACGGCGCGGCAGTGGATCAGGCACTCCTCCATGGTCACGGGGATGGTGCCGTCGTATCCGTAGACCACCATGCCCAGGGAATCCCCCACCAGGAGCATGTCCATGCCCACCTTCTCGGCGAAATGGGCGATCGGATAATCGTAGGCGGTAATCCAGGTCAGCTTCTCACCGGCCTGTTTCATCTTAAGAAAATCGAGTCTGCCTTTTTTTGCCATGGTTTCCTCCTGCTTCATCTGCTATTGTACCATAAAAATGCCGGTATGCTCATGATAATGGCTAATATATCTACTAAAAATTGGTAAAAAAACGAGGATTATTTGCTAATCTTGACTGGAGGGTATTTTTGCTGTAGAGTGGGGAGACAGCAGAGAAGAGCTCAAGATGAGTATCCGCGGAACCGAAACAGGAGGCGAGGATGAGCGGACGCCTGAACAATGATCGGATTGAACGAAACCAGCCGTGGATGCGCACCGTGGAGACGATTCTGGAGAAGGCCGCCGCCGAAGGCCGTCAGCAGCTTTACGAGTACGAGGTGTATGAGATACTCGCGGAGCTGAGGATTCCCACACCGACCTACATCATTGCCCGGGATGAGCGGGACATCACCCACAGCACCCTGGCCGTGTTCTCCTCGGACCGAATCGTGCTCAAGGTTGTCTCCAGCCAGGTCGCCCACAAGCAGAAAGCCGGCGGCATCAAGGTGGTCTACAAAGACCTGGATTTCGTGAAATACTCGGTGCGGGAGATGCTGCGGGGATTCGTAGAACGGGGAATGGAGGTACAGGGGGTCCTGTTGGTCGAATACGTGGATTACTCCAAGGATCTGGGCAATGAGATCCTGCTGGGGTTTCGGGAGAGCGCGGCCTTCGGTCCGGTGATCTCCTTCAGCAAGGGCGGTACCGACGCCGAGCATTTCGCCAAACATTTCTCTTCACCCAACCTGATTCTTCCTCCTCTGGACAGGCAGTGGGCGGATGCTCTGATGACCTCCACCCATATCAGCAGGAAGTACCTGGACGAAGGTCATGGGGACTATATCACCAGGATCATCGATGCCGAGGTGAAGTTCAGCGACCTGGCCACCTGCTTCTCCAACTTCTTCGCCTCTCCGACCCGCTTCGTGCTCACCGAATTCGAAATCAATCCGCTGGTGTTCGACGAAAGCGGGGATCTGATCGCCATCGACGGCTATGCCACCTTTGCCGGCAAGGCCAGCGCAGCCCCGGACCTGGACATCATGCCCAAGGAGACCCTGCGGCCTCTGTTCGAGCCGGCCGGAGTCGCCGTGGTGGGCATCAGCACCACGGACAACAGCAAGGCGGGGAACATCATCATCAAGAATCTGATCGATCTGAAACGAGAGGATGTGTACGGGGTAAACATCAAGGGCGGCCAGGTGACGATTTCCGCAAAAACTCTGACCCTGTACAAGTCGGTGGCCGGAATCCCCGATCCCGTGGATCTGGCCATCGTGACGGTTCCGGCCGAGGCCTCCCTGGCCGTGGTGGAGGATTGTGCTGCAAAAGGGGTGAAGGGGATTCTCCTGATCCCCGGCGGATTCAGCGAGATCCGGGACAACCGCGATCTGGAGGAGCGAATTCTGGCGGTGGCTCGTAAGAACGGGATGCGTATCATGGGTCCCAACTGCCTGGGCGTGGTCTACGCGGGGGACAAGGAGCATCCCGGCCTGAACACCTTCTTCATCCCGGAGGAGAAGTTCAAGGTCAACCTCGAGCAGGAGAAGAACGTGGCCATTCTCAGCCAGAGCGGAGCGGTCGGGATCATGGAGATCTACAATCTGAGAAGCGCAATAAGTCCCAAGGTCATCGTCAGCTACGGAAACCAGCTGGATATCGATTCCGCGGATCTGATTCAGTACTTCGAAGAAGATCCGGTGGTGGATGTGCTCGGCCTGTATATCGAGGGATTCAATTCCGCGGCGGGCCGGAAGTTCTTCAATATCGCCTCCCACTGCCGAAAACCGATAGTGGTCTACAAGGCCGGTCGAACCGAGGCCGGCCAGATGGCCACCCGCTCCCACACGGCCAGCATCGCGGGGGAGTACGAGGTGGCCAAGGCGGCGATGAAGCAGGCGGGGCTGGTGGTGGCCGATTCCATGATCGACCACGGTGATTTCGTGAAAACCTTCGCCCTGCTGCACGAGTTCAAAGTGGAGGGGAACCGGGTGGCCGTCATCGCCAACGCCGGCTATGAGAAGACCTCCGCGGCGGACAACCTGGGGGAAATGGTGCTTGCGGAGTTGGACCGGGAGACGATCGCGCTCCTGAGAAGCATCATCCCACCGTACGTCAACGCGGAACCGCTGCTGGATTTGACGGCCATGGTTTCCGACGAACAGTTCGAACGCTGCATCGACATCATGCTCAGCTCCCCGGCGGTGGATGCCCTCTGCATCTCCATCGTACCCCAGGCTCAGCTGCTGCACACCACCGACACGGAGATCGAACACTTCGAGAAGAATATCGCAGCCCGGATCGTGGAGACCGTACACAAGCACAACAAACCGACCGTGGTTTCGGTCAATGTAGTCAGCGGAGCGGACGCGGTGTACAATCGCTTCGGACAGGTGATGGACTCAGGCGGAGTCCCCACCTATCTGACCGCGGAACGGGCCATGACCTGCCTCAACGCCTTCATCCGCTACCATCTGGTCAAGGAGCGGGGCATCATCAGCGAATGGCTGCGCTAGGTTCGCAGCGTCACGGCCTGAAGCAGGAGGTTTACGAAAGATCATGCATACGGACGTAAAGCATCGTTATTCCATCTCGGCCCGCAGGATGAGCCGATCGATCATCCGGGAGCTGCTCAAGCTGACCAACAAGCCGGGGCTCATCTCCTTCGCCGGAGGGCTTCCAAGTCCCCAAACCTTTCCCTCGGAGGAATTGAAGGAGATCTGCAGAACGGTATTCGAAGAGGCCCCCCACATCACCCTGCAGTACAGCGCTACCGAAGGGTTATCCTCCCTGCGGGACCTGTTGGTGGATTTTTTAGGTCGCTACGGGCTCCGGGTCGGTCGGGAGGAGCTGATCGTAACCACGGCCAGCCAGCAGTCCCTCGATCTGGTGGGAAAGATCTTCATCGATAGGGGCGATATGATAGTCGTGGAAGAACCCAGCTATCTGGGTGCGGTCAGCGCCTTCAAGTCCTACGGCGTACGCTTTCTGCCCATCGAGATGGACGAACAGGGATTGCGGACCGATTTTCTTCACAGCCGGCTGCGGGAGTTGAAGAAGGAGGCGGGCAGCGGAATCGAGTACTATCAGAACATGCCCAAGTTCATCTACACGATCCCGGATTTTCAGAATCCCAGCGGAGTCACCATGAGCCTGCAGCGGCGGGAGGAGCTGCTCAACATCGCCGAGGAGTTCGATCTGATCATCGTGGAGGACGCGCCCTACAGGTGGCTGCGCTACTCCGGGGAGGATCTGCCGCCGATCGGGGCCCTGGAGGTGCGGAGGAGGAGCACCACCGGGGCTTCAACCGGGGCGGGGGCGGAAGCTGCCTCCGCCGCCCCAGCTGACCCGATCCCGCCGACACGGCGGGTCATCAACCTGTTCACCTTTTCCAAGATCCTCTCTCCCGGGTTCCGGCTTGGCTGGATCTGCGCCGATGCTACCGTGATAGACAAGCTGGTGCAGGCCAAGCAGGCCACCGATCTGTGTACCTCCGCTCTTACCCAGAGGATCGCCGAGGAGTTCCTGCGCCGCGGGCTGCTGGAAAGAAGGATCCAGGCCAACATTGCACTGTATCGCGGCAAGCTTCGGTGCATGCTGGACGCATTGGAGGAGTACATGCCCCGGATCCAGGGTCTGCGCTGGACGACCCCCGAAGGGGGCATGTTCCTCTGGGTCACCCTTCCGGAGGGAATGGACACCGAGGAGATGTTCAAAGAGGCCATCGAGCGAAACGTGGCCTACGTGGTGGGCTCGGCCTTTCATCCGGCCGGGGGCGGACACAACACCATGCGGCTGAACTTCTCCTTCTGCAGCGACGAGGAGATCCGGGAGGGGATCCGGCGTCTGGCCGGACTGGTGCGCTCCCTGCAGAAGGGAGCCGCGTGAGAACGCGGATCCCCTTCAATCCCGGGTTCCCTTCCGAGGTTTTCAGGAAAAGGTCAAGGGACCCATCAGGTAGTACTCGATAGCCTTGGGCAAGTCGGACTGCCGGAAGCGGCGCCGCAGAGAGCGTCTCAAGGCCTTTCGCAGTCCGGGCACGAGCCCTCCGTGCTGCAGGGCGCCGCGGTAGCGTGATTTTGCCTCGCTGCGGCGGCCGAGAATATCGAGGCATCTTCCTTCCCAGAGCAGCAAGGCTGTGTATTTCACAGGCGGAAAGGTAAAGCGTTCTTTCACCTCCCGAAAGATCGTCAACGCCTCTTGCGCCTGGGAGTCGAGCAGGTGAAGGATGCCCAGGATATAGGCGAATCCCGGATCCGGCTGCAGCGCGCGGGCCTTGTTCAGGTTGTCGATTGCGGCTCGAATCTTCCCCTGCTTCAGCTCCTCCTGGGAGAGAATCAGGCAGCGGAGGCTTTTTTTCCCCTGCTCTCTGATCGGTGTGAATCGTGTACCCCGCAGCACGGGTACGGATGAACGGACATAGGAGGGTACTCGCCCTCGGCGCCTCCCGGAAAGCTCCTCGTATAAATTGAAGCCCTGGTACCGGTTGTAGCAGACTCCAGGCGGAGTTCCCGAAGCCACCCAGAAGCTGCCCGTTCCCGGCTCGAAGATGACGCTGGTCAGTGTGGTGGCCTGGGCCGGAAAGTCACCCAAAATCCTGGTCGTACCGGAAATCCGGTCGAGATTGCAGGATATGAGATCGACAAGCCGCTGACGGTCCAGGTGACCGTAGTTCTCCTCCACCGCATCCCGAAGCAGCCGGAACCGGCCGATGGTGTACTCCCGCTCCAGGGGGAACTCCATCTCCCTTCGTTTCAGCCGCGGATTGAGGAAGTGATTGGTCTGCACGTGGAGGTCGAAGCTTCTCGCCATGGTGCGCACCGCACTTGTCCGGGAATCCACCTCGACAGAGATCGCTTCCCGACGGTCGGCGAACAGGACCGTGTGCGGCGAGGCGCAGCGCGGTGTCTCCGCTTCCACGAGATGGATTATGCCTTCCAGCGTGTTACAGCGAGTGAACAGGTAGTGGTTGAAGTCCAGGCTCGGCATTTGATGTCTGGATATGTTCTTGGACAGACAGACGAAGGTGCCCATGGCTATTCCTGATGCGTTCAATCCGGTTAGGCCGAAACCGGGAAAACCAGCCGCCGAGACGTACACGTAGGGTTGTTTCTTCCTACGCTCCTTCCGGAAGCTGCCGTCGTCGCTTTTCACCAGGGTCTCGATATGTTCTTCTGGGTGGCTGAAGATGATCAGAGGATGACGCCACACCAGGGATCCCGGAAAATCCATGTTGCGGGCCAGAAGGGCGGGAGCTCCGCCGCGCAGAGCCGATTTCCGCACATAGACGGCGCTGCACCCGCCCAGGTAGTAGTTGCCCAGGGCCTGTTTGCCTCCCTCCAGGAATCCTGCGGCCAGATGATTCATCACGTCCGGGGCCAGGGTTGCCCGGACCACTTCGCGCCTGTCTAGTCCTACGGCATCCGCAACTCCGAAAAGCTCCTCTTTTGTGTCCTCCAGCAGGGTTGCCTCGAGGGGGACGTAGTACCACCACTCCATCAGCCCTTCCAGCCATCTGACCAGCAGGGAAGGCAGAGCTTTACTCAGGTCGGAGCTGCGAATCAGCTGCGTCAGGAAACGGGAGAAGTAGGGGCAGATTCCCGAGTCCAGGATTTCCCGCCGCAGAAGCCTGCCGTGGGCCAATCCTCTCTGGTGGGCGGTGCCGCGCAGGTGAGCGACGAAGAGGCCGTTCCGATTTTCTACGCTGGAACCCGTATCCGGATCGATCCGGGTTCCGGTGCGGGGATCTTCGGCATTCAATCCCGAAGTCCGAACAATGACCTGCACTCGAGGAACATGGGGTTTTTTTGCATGTCCCTCGTGAAGGAGCTCTTGTAGTACTGGATATCGTTCTCCGTCAGTTCCGTGCGCCGGACCAGTTCGGCCAGGAGCTGATCGCTGTCCGAATCCAGAAAATCGACCCTGATCAGCTCACTTACCAGATCCGCCGTGGACACGATGAAGATCAGGGCCTTGTGCGGGGAGGTGATGTTGAGGCTCTGATGCTCCCTGGCGGTATCCACGTACAAATCGGGAAAGCTCCAATGCCCCAGCAGGGTCGCGCCGATCTCGCGATGGTCGGCGCCGTAGATCTCATCTTCGATATCTTCCACCGGCGTTTTCCCTTCGATCAATGCCGAAACCACGGGTGCGTAGCGTTCCTTGCCGGCGTTGTAGAAGGCGGCCTGGCCGATGTCGTGGAGCAGCCCCGCGATGAAGCAGTCCTCCGCTGCATCCTTCCGATTGCAGCGAATAGCCATGTGCCTGGCCAGAAATGCCGTCAGAATCGAGTGTTTCCAGAAGTGCTGGTAGAAGCGATCGTTGCGCTCCCGGGCCAAGGTCCCCGATGCGGTGACCAGAAGAACGAGGCTCTTCAGATTCTTGAACCCGAGCAGGGTGATGGCCGTCTGCAGGCTCTTGATCTCCCGCTGCCGG
>CAZPQC010000035.1:0-30485 GCA_964588525.1 uncultured Spirochaetaceae bacterium | reverse complement strand
CCACGAGGAACAGCATCATGATCCACCCCGAGTACTGCCAGACGCTCATGATGGCGATCGAAGGCATGGCCAGACGCTCGTCGATCAGCCACCCTTTGAAAGGAAAGGGAAGGCCGAGGAAATCCTTGATGATATGGGTGAAGACCCCGATGGTGGGGTCGTACATCCACTTCCAGGCGTAGGCCACGATCGGCAGGGGCAGGACCACGGGGAGGTAGAGCAGACTTCTATAGACGGTGGCTGCCCGCCGGTTCACGACGCTGTTGGTGAGCAGGGCCAGGATCAGGCCGTAGAGCACGTGGGTCGGGATGTACATGGCCAGGAAGTAGAGGGTGTGCTTGAAGGTCTCCCAAACCGCGGGATCCCGAAACCATTCGGCGTAGTTGGCCAGCCCGACCATCATGTTCTTGGCCGGTCTCAGGAATTCATGGCGGCTAAAGGACAGCACGATCATGAAGACTACGGGCAGGAAGATGAACATCCCCATATACGCCAGCAGAGGAGCTATGAAGGCGTAGCCGCTGCGTTCCTTCCAGATTCTGCGAACCAGTGTGTTCCTCACGTTTCCGCACCCCCCTTCGATTTGTTCCCGGATGTCGGCCGATCTCGACAGCAGAAAAAAAGGGGAAGCCGGCCGCTGACAGTCGGCTTCCCCCGATCTGAACCGTGCTATTCCATCTCGGCGATCTTCTCCGCGATACGCTTGGTCATGTTGTCCATAGTCTGCTGCACCGTCTGTTTGCCGTCCATCAGCTTGGTCAACTCTTCCTGCATCACGTTCAACTCTGCGGCCATCATGTAGCCCGAGTTGGGCATGGCCACGGCCTCTCCGGTTTCCAGTCGGGAGATGAGGTCGGGGAAGAAGGGAAGCAGGTCGTCCTTCACCATGGTGTAGGCCGAGTTGAAGGGAAGGAGCTTCCAGTTGGCTACGGCTCCCTTGTAGAAAGTCTCCCCGCGCAGGGCTTCGCTGAAGAAATCCACGCAGGCCTGTTTGTCCTGCCCGTACTTGGTCAGCATGTAGCCGGTGGACCAGAATACCGTGCCCCCGCGGGTTCCCTTGGGCGTGGACACCATCTTGATGTCATCCTCGGGCTGGCCCGCCTGGATGGCCCGCAGCATCTGGGGCTGCCAGTAGACCTCCATGGCCACGGCCCCGGCCTGAAAGGCCTGGGAGGCTGCCAAATTACCGGCTGCGGATGGAGGCATGTAGGGGTAGTAGGCCTTCATCAGCTCGAGGGTCTTCTTGGCCGCCGGCGACCAGGTGTCGGTCTTGCCGTCCTGGAAGGGTTTGTCCGTGTAGCTCTGCAGGATCGGGATGTAGCCGCCCCAGGGCCGCCAGTACCAGTCGAATCCCAGAGGCCACATCTCCTGACCGGCGAATACCTGATCGAGCTTCTTGCAGTAGGTGAGCAGCTCGTCCCAGGTGGCCGGCGCCTTGGCGTATCCCCCCTTCTGCAGATACGAGGGCCGGTAGATGAAGCCCACGATATCCGTGACCATGGGGAAGGCGTACATCTTGCCGTCCATCAGCATCTCCTGCCGGATCGAGGGAAGCATGTCATCCTTCACCTTCTTGGACAGGTAGGCGTCGATCGGCTCGATGACACCGAGTTTCCCTGCGGTGGCCACGTCCAGAAAGGCTGCGGCCGCGGTTATAAAGTCGTAGGTCGCCGTTTGCCGGACCGCCTCCAGCTGGAGCTTGCTCAACACCGCCGCCCAGTCCTCGGGAAAGGGAATCAGCTCTACGTCGACGTTCGGGTGGGCCGTACTGTAGTCGGCGGCGATTTGTTCGAGGGGCAGTCCCTGGAACAGGTAGGCCGCCGTGCCTCCCTTGAGCTCCAGCTTCGTCGGTTCACCGCCCTGTCCGCCGGCGAACAGCAGACCCGCCGCCGCCAGCATTGCCAGTGCTACAAGCAGTAGCTTTTTCATGCATTCCTCCTTGGTTGTTTTTATTGGAGATGATCTCCGTCAGCATATTAAGGCAGGCCAGCCACTGCTGTCAAATGTAGAATTCAGGCTGAGGCTAGCCCTCAGCCGGGATAAGATGGGCCGCTTGAGGATGAAAATCGAGAGCCACCTCCTCGCCGATGTCGAAAAACCCCGCCTCGATCGGATTGGCTACGACCGCGGCGATCGTCCTTTTCAGCCCATCCACGGCGAGCTCGTACTCCACCGTGGGACCGAGATAGACCATTTTTACCACCTTGCCGAGCAGCAGCAGGGAACGGGAGGTGTTCGGTTGGGCCAGACACAGGGATTCGGGCCGAACCACGGTTAGGACTTTCTGTCCCTTTGTCAGCGCATCGGTTGAGCTCGCAATTACCTTGTGTCCCGTTTTGTACTCTACCACGAAGGCTTTGCCCTTTATATCCGTAACCCGTCCCTCGATGAGATTCACCTTTCCGATGAAATCAGCCACGAACAGATTGGCCGGGCGCGAGTAAATCTCGAACGGGGTTCCGATCTGCATTACCTCGCCGTCATTCATCACCACAATCCGATCGGAAACGGTCATGGCTTCGGCCTGGTCGTGGGTGACATACACGCTAGTTATCTTGAAGGTCTGCTGAATCCTGCGGATCTCAATCCGCATCTGTTCGCGCAGCTTGGCGTCCAGGTTGGATAGGGGTTCGTCGAACAGCAGCACGCTCGGTTTGTTGATGATCGCCCTGGCCAGTGCCACTCTCTGCTGTTGTCCGCCTGATAGTTGATCCGGCCGGCGATGGTACATGTCCCTGAGGTTCATTACCTCCATGATCCGTTCGACCTCTTCCCGAATCCTCGCTGCCTTCCAACCTTTCAGTTCCAGCCCAAAGCCGATGTTCTGTGCTACGGAAAGGTGCGGAAAGATCGCGTAGCTCTGAAAAACCATCGAAGTGTCCCGTCGATTGGGCGGCAGGTCGTTCACTTTTTTGCCCTCGATCCAGACATCCCCGGTGGTGGGAATCTCGAAGCCGGAGATGATGCGCAAGGTGGTGGTTTTTCCGCAGCCCGAGGGACCCAATAGGGTGACCATTTCTCCGTCGTTTACTTCGAGTTCGACCCCTTTAACGGCCACCACCTGCTTGCGCGGGTGATCCGGACTGGGGAAGATCTTGGAGATATTTACCAACCGAACACTCATCGTATTTGTCCCTATATCTTCAGCATTGTTCCGCCCAATCGTCCGTAGCGCAAGCTCAGGGCGGAGCGGATCACCAGGATAGCCGCCAGAATGATTCCAACCAGGATGACGCTGAAGGCGGCGGCGGCCCCCAGGCGGCCCGATTCGACCTGGCTCATGATCTGAACGGTCATCAGGTGCCAACTCGAGGAGACCAGGAAGATGGCCGCACTTATGGCGGTCATCGCCCGCACGAATGAATAGATCAGACCGGAGAAGAAGGCGGGAACCATGAGCGGAAGGGTTACCTTGCGGAAGGTCTGGTTCGCGTTTGCCCCCAGATCGATCGCCGCTTCCTCGATCGATGCGTCCACCTGCCTCAGGATTGCCACTCCGGACTGTATTCCCACGGGGATGTAACGGAATATGAAGTTCAACAGCAGGATGAGAAGGGTTCCGGTCAACAGCAGCGGCCGGCTGTTGAAGGCCAGAACGTAGCCGATGCCGATTACCGTACCCGGCACGGCAAAGCTCAACATGGAAGACAGCTCCATGAAACGTTTCCCGGGAAATTGTTTGCGTACGACCAGAAACGCGATGATCATGCCGAGGATTCCCGCCAAAGGGGTGGAAAGACCGGCTACGATCAGAGTGTCTTTGACCGCTTTGAATCCCACGCCGAACACATAACTGAAGTGCTGTAAGGTCAAGGAATTGTCGCTTCCCCAAACCCGGGCGAAGGCGCCCCAGAGGATGGTTGCGTAGATCAGCAGGATGAACGCAGCGATGAACAGGCAGGATGCGAAAAGCAGCCATTTCACCGCCGGAGAGACGATCTTGGGGGAGGACTGGGTTGGCTTGCCGGTCACCGTAACGTACTGCTTCCTGGAAACCCAGTACTTCTGCAGAAAGAATACGGAGACCGACGGTACCAGCAATACAAGGGCCAGGGCGGATCCTTTGGGCAGGTCATACATGCCCGTGATCTGCAGATAGGCCTGAACCGAGAGAATGGGAAACTGGCTGCCCGCCAGGATCAGGGGATTGCCGAAATCAGCCAGGGTCTCCACGAACAGCACGAGCATGGCACTGGCGATTCCCGGGATAGCAAGCGGCAGGGTAACTCTGCGAAAGACCTTCCAGCGGGAACCTCCCAGATCCAGCGCGGCATCTTCGAGGGTCGGACTGATCGATTCCAAAACCCCCTTCAGGGTGATGTAGGCTACCGGAAAGAAGGTGACCACCTGAGCGATCAGCAGACCGCGAAATCCATAGATTTGGAAGTTCTTTATTCTCAGCAAGGTCCACGTAATCAGCCCGTTGTTGCCGAAAAGCATGATGATCGACAGCGCGCCGATAAACGGCGGGGAAATAATCGGTATGATGGCGATGATATGAAAGAACTTTTTCAAGGGAATATCCGCTCGGGACAGGCTGAAGGCGAACAGAAAGCCGACAATTACCCCGAAAACCGCCGTAAGGGCACCCATCATTACGCTGTTGAGGAACGCCCGACGCAAATACCATGACGCAATGACTTCTCCAAGCACAGATAGAGAAAAGCGACCCTCGGGGAATACGCTCATCACGATAACCCGGAATAGGGGGTAGAGAATAAAAACGATAAGAGAGGCGAGGATCAAAACGATCACGATCAGCAGCAGGGGATCTGCGCTGATCAGCCGCACTTGTTTCCCCGTGCGGTCCCAAACACTCGTTTTCATTGAGGTACTTTCGGCATCGGGAATGCAAATGCGGCGGAAGCCACTTTCATAGAGCTCCCGCCGCGTTGCTATACATCTAGATAAACATCCGGCTCACTTGGCGGGCAGTACTTCGTTCACCCAGCGCTCGACCAGGCGTTTTTTGTTCTCTCCCGCCCATTGAGAACTGAAGCCCACGGTTTTTAAAGAAGCGAAATCAGGCATTCCCTTTCCGAGGGCGGCATCAGGATTGACGGGATAGAAGTAGGTTTTGGCCTCGCTTAGAACATCCTGACCTTTCTTCGAGACGAGCCAGTCTACCAGGATCTTGGCAGCTTCCATGTTCTTAGCTCCTGCCAGAATCGAAACCGCGGGCGCCTCGTATCCCACTCCCTCTTTGGGAAATACGACTTCAAGTGGATATCCCTGATCGATAAACTCAAAAAAAGCCGGGGTGAACTGGATGCCGATGGCGCATTGGCCGACAGCCACCGCTTTTGAAGGTCCCGTGCCGGAGGAGGTGTAGGTCTGGACGTTCGGATTGAGTTTCTTCATGTATTCGTACGCTTTCTCCTCCCCCCACAGCGTTACCAGGCTGGCGATGATATTGTAGGCCGTTCCCGAAGACTGGGGCGTGGGCATCTGGATCTGGCTCTTGTATACGGGTTTCAGCAGATCTTCCCAGGAAGTAGGCTTGGGTGCGCCGATTTTAGCCAGGGCTTCGGTATTTACGGCGAAAGCCATGGGGTTCATGTAGAAAGAACGCCAGTACGCATCGGGGTCCTTGAACTGGTCTTCCAGAGAATCGAGGGCCGCGGACCTGTAGGGAACGCTCAACCCCTCTTCTTTGGCGATGATGTGATTCTCGTTGGGGGCTCCCAACCATACATCCGCCTGGGGATTATTTTTTTCGGCTGTGATTCTGGCCAGCGCCGGTCCCGAGGAAAGATGGACGAAACTGGCAGTGATCCCCGTGTCGGCGGTGAAGGCGTCGAGGATTTTTTTGGCGTTCGCCTCATCGACACTCGCATATACCACCACTTTGTCCGGTTTTACTTCCTGCTGGGGTTCGGCAACAAGGGTACCGGCGATGACAGAGATCAGGAAGGCGACGGTTAGCACCTTGAGAAGCGTCTTCATAGGCTTCTTTCTCCTTTTGTTTTTTTTTCTTGAGGCTGACAGGCCTCACCGGCAATATAATGCAAAAGCCGTGCCACCCGTTGCATACGCGCAATTCGGCTTCTTTTCAGCCGGAGTGTGCCAAATAGTGTGCCATTCAGCACATGTTTTGGCACACCTTACACAGGGAAGTACTCCTCTTTTTGAATTCCGAATCTCTCGATCTTGTTGTACAGGGTACGGCGCGGTAGATCCAGCACTTTGGCTGCTTCGGTTTTGTTTCCCTGGGTGAGCCGCAACGCGCTGACGATGCGATCGCGCTCCGACCTTTTGTGAGACAGGGAATGGCCCGCCGTTGTTAGCTCGACATCGAGGTAGTGGGCTTCGAGCTGCTTCGGACGATACAGGACAAGAATTCGCTCGATCAGATTTTCCAGCTCCCGGACGTTTCCGGGCCATGGATATGAACTCAGTCTCTCGATGAACCCCGGTGATACAGACGGTCGGGGGAGCCGTTCCCTGGTACCGATCTGCACGCAGAAATAACCAACCAGCTCGGGCAGATCCTGCAAATGCTCGCGCAGAGCCGGTACGCGGATAGGGATCACGTTAAGCCGGTAGTAGAGGTCGCGGCGGAACTGGCCGCGATCGATCAGCTCTTCCAGCCTGCGATTTGTAGCGGCGATCAGACGGACATCCACCTTCACCGGCCTGGTACCCCCTACACGAGTGAAACAGCGTTCCTGAAGCACACGAAGCAGCTTGACCTGGATAGCCGGATCAATTTCCGATACCTCATCCAGAAACAGACTGCCGCCATCGGCGAACTCGAAGATCCCCTTTTTTTGCGTTTCCGCTCCGGTGAACGCTCCCCGTTCGTATCCGAATAGCTCCGATTCTAAAAGGCTCATGCTCAGAGCCGAGCAGTTCACCGGGACGAATGGTTTGTCCTTCCGCGCGCTGAGGGAGTGAATTTGGCGGGCAACGAGCTCCTTTCCCGAACCGCTTTCCCCACTGATCAACACCGTAGAACTGCTCCCACCGACGGTTCGGATTCTCTCGGCCAGCGCCGTCATGGCCGGACTCGTGCCTACTAAAACAGCGTCCTTATCCGCGGGTGCGGGCTGGGATTGTTGTTCGATAAGTGCCACGATCGTTTTCTTCAGAAGCCCGTAGTCGAGTGGTTTTGCCAGGTACTCCACAGCTCCTTCTTTGATGGCCGATACGGCTCCGCGAACGGTGGCGAAAGCGGTAATGAAGATGAACGGGATATTCCTTCCTCTGGATCGAAGAAGGTGAAAGAGCTCGTTTCCGTCCATGTCTTCCATCCGGATATCACAGATGATCACATCCAGATCCTGGGCCGATGCCTTCCTCAGCCCTTCCCGCGCGCTGCTCGCAGTCTCTACCGTATGCCCCTCCTTCTCGAGAATGATCCGCAAGACCTTCCTGATATTCGCTTTGTCGTCCACAACCAGCAGTTTAGCCATCCAGGACCCCCGCCGGTTCCGCGGGAAGAGAAACCGTAACGACGCTTCCCTCACCGAGGCGGCTTTCAATGAGGATCGTGCCTTCGTGCTGCTCGATGATCATCTTGCTGAGAGGCAGCCCGAGACCGGAACCGCTGCTCTTTGTGGTGAAGTACGGATCGAAAACCCTGGGCAGATCCTCCTCCCGGACACCTTCCCCATCGTCCCTCACGGCGATTTGCACCCTGCCGGTTCGACTCGTAGTAGAGACCCGCAACGTACCGTGATCGGAAATCGCCTCGATGCTGTTGAGCACGATGTTGACGATGACCCTCTTCAGCTGGTTCACATCCAACCTGCAGGAGGGCAATCCATTCGCAAGCTCGGTGTGCAGCTGCACATGTTTCTTGCGCAGCAGCGGCCTTAGTAGAACCAGGCAATCTTCCACCAGCACGTTGATGTTTGTCGATACAGGCTTGACGGGCACGGGCCGAGCAAACTCGAGATATTGATTGAGGTAGTCGTCCAGGTTCCGAATTTCTTCCCGGAGAATGGCAACCGAGTCCCGGCTGTCAGCACATAGCTGTGGTTCGTCTGAGAGGATCTCCACCGCCCCCGACATCGCTTCGAGGGGATTGCGGATCTCGTGGGTGATGTTGGCGGCAATCTGGCCCATGGTGGCCAGCCGTGTTCTGGCGACGATATCTGCCTGAGCCCGTCTCAGTTTTTCCCGCATGTCATCGAGGGAATGCCGCAGCCGGCTTATCTCTTTCGCCGAAAACGGTGTGAGGGAAAGCGGCATCTGGAGTGAATCAGGCCGGATCTCCTGAACTTCTCCTGCCAGTTTCCCCAGCGGTCTGATGACCTGAATTTCCAGAAAAACGGCAAACGCGACCGCCAGCAACAGCTCACTGATAAAGATTGTCAGGAATATCATCCGGCTGCGGCTCACCTTGCCCTTGAGCGTGCTTAGGGAAAATACGATCTCGGCCATTCCTAATGTCTGTTCCATCACGATGATCGGTGCTTTGGCCACCATCAGCTCAGGGTCATGGCGAATCTGCATGGAGTCGACAACCTGCCCGGAATACGTCCAGCCTTCCTGTTCCCTGTCCGTAGCGGCCAGCACGGTGTAGTTGGAATTGTAGACCCGGGCGTGAACCACGTCCTTCTCCTCCAGCATCGAATCCAGCAGCTGTTCGAGTCTGGTTATTTGAAAGGCCAGAACCGGCTCCGCGCTCAGTTGGGCGAGGGTCCGCACCAGCACGCTGCCTCGATCACTCATTTCTTCTTGCAGCACCCTGCTCTCGAAGACACTAAAAAAGACCCACTCGAAGGCGATAAGAAGCAGCAGCACCGCAACAAATACGAATATCTTACTCTGGAGAGGCAATACCGTCCTCCACGGCTTCCAGATACCGGCGGACTGCATTGTAGTCGCTATCGGAGGCCTCTACAAAAGCGCTGAAGCCGCTCGGTCGGAGGGCCGCCCGTCCCTGTTCGGATTTTCCCATATTTAAAAGTGCCTGACGAACGGAGGCAATCGCTCTCTGACGCAGATCAGCCCTGGCAACAACCGTCCACTGTGGAACCGCCTCGGATTCCAAGATCACACGAACCTGCTCCCGGAGGGATGAATTATCCCCGTCGTCGAGCACCGCAGAACTGACGAACCCCGCTTCAAGTTTCCCGTAGGCTACACCCTTCAAGATGCTCAGAAAGGTGTCGGAAAACAGAATGGTGTCAGAGGCGGAGGATATCCCAAGGCCGTGTGCTTCGAGAAGAGCGAGAGGAATGTAGTATCCCAATGCCGACTCGGATAAACCGGTCAGGGCGATCGTTGCCGCTGCCAGGTCGCCGGCGTTGCGGATGATGGAATCCCGGTGAACGATGAGAAGCGACCGGAAGGTGTCACGGCCCAACACCACCGGGCGGGCCAGCGGTATGCACAGCCCCCGCTCTGCAAGCATTACGTACCATACGGGATTCACATATGCCAGGTCGTACAGATTGTTTTCCAGACCCTGCAGTATTGAGGAATGGTCTTCTACCATCTCCAGGATCAAGACAAGACCGCTGGTCTCCGTGAGGTAATCCGTTATTGGTTTCCACTGGCGAAACAGGACCATACCCTCCTCGCTTGCCGGCAGCGCCAGTACAACCGGAGGCTCCGCCGGTAGTTCCTGTGGGTTCGGGCAATAGATGAAGAACAAACAGCCGAAAACAATCAGAACGGATAATCGATTTCTTGGAACTGTTATACTCATACTGGCGTATCTAACCCTCTCCGCAGTTCCTGGATGTGCCTGGCCGGGTAGACCCCGGTCGGGCAGACCCGGCTGCACTCCAGGGCCCGCTGACACTTCCATACACCCCGCTCCCCCCCGGCCAGCTCGAGGAGGGATTTGTCGTGCTCGGGAGATTCAGCGGGCGGATCGTTTATCTGCTCACGGTTGATCCGCTCGCGGTTGAGTCCGGCCAGCACTGCGGGACCAAGAAAATCCTCCACCGGACAGGCGGAAACGCAGGCTCCGCACTCGATACAGTTTTCCAGCCGCAGGTAGCCGGCCAGCTCCTGCGGCGGTTTTGCATCGGGATTCGCCTCACTGCGGCGCAGGGTCTGCCAGTCCGATGGATACTCCCGGAAGAAATCGGCCGGATCCACGACCAGGTCGCCGACCTTCCGAAATTTGTTTAACGGTTCGACCGTTATCACCGGCGTTTCCAGATCGAGGACCCGGGTCAGGCAGGCCAGACGTTCCCTGCCATTGATCCGGCAGGCGCAGGTGCCGCAGGAGCCGTGATGGCAGGAGTGACGAACCATCAGGGTTCGGTCTTTTCCGTGAAACATTTCCAGCGCATCCAGAACCGTGGTGGTTTCATCCACCGGCAGGGTTGTCTCCTCGAAGCGCTCGGATCCGGGATCGCCGGCTCGATAGCGGAAGATCCTGAAAGTGATCGTTGTCTGGCTCATACGATTCGATCTCCCTCCAGGGAAGCACGGGGCCGTGCTGCGTAGAAGCTGCGCGCCGGCAGAAGCGGCTGCTCCGCGGTTCGGCAGACGGCCCGAATCCCCAGCTGCCTGCAGGCGCGGTCCGCAGTAATCTCGGCCATACCGCGCAGGGTCGTGGCCTTTCCTCCGATGATCGACAGAAAACGATCCACCCCGCCGGATTCCCGGTGATCGATCAGCGAAAAATCGCGGCTCAGCGAGCGCAGTCCTACAGTACCGCCGGCCTCTCCCACCAGGGGTCGGGGTGCAGCCCAGGCCGCGTGAAAGGCGGCGTCTTTGAACGCCGGGACCATCTTTGCGGCCGAGCGCAGCAGGTTTTCGATATCGTGATTGGGAACGCTGATGTCGTCCGGATCCTCGGCCAGCCACTGGGTCGAACCGATGATCGAGAGACCGCGCTGGGGCACGATGATGTCCCCGTCTCCGGCCGCATGCAGGCGGCTGATTACCATGTTGGTCAGCCGTCCCTTGACCGCCACCATCGTGCCGGGAGAGGGGCTGACCGCAATGTCGATACCAGCCATTCCCACCACCTGCTTGGACCAGGCCCCGGTGGCATTGATGATCAGGTCGGCCTTCAGCTCGTACTCTTCACCGGAGCGATAATCCCGTACCCGCATTCCGGTTATTCGGGACTTTGCCCCGTCAGCGGTGGAGTCTGTACCCTGCAGACCGATCACCTCGCAGAAGTTGCGAATGTCGGCGCCCAGGCTTCGGGCAGAGGCGAAAAACTGCAGAGCCAGGCGCCAGGCGTCCATGCTGCCGTCGGGTACCAGGACAGCCAGGCGGAGCGTCGGATTGAGCCGCGGTTCCATGGCCAGAGCCTGCGCCGCAGTCAACAGGCGGGCGGGAATGCCGCAGGCCTCGCAGGCCGGAAGGAAGGTGCCGCAGTACTGTTCATCCTCCGCGGTGAGGGCCACGAACAGACCGTAGTTGAACTCGATGGATGCAGGGGCGATCCGCCTGAGAATCTCGCTTTCCTCCATGCACTCCCTGCCGATCTCCCGGTCCTGCACCGCATAGCGGGCGCCGCAGTGTAGCTGGCCGTGATGCCTGCCCGTAGTCCCGGAGGTCAATTCCCCCCGCTCCAGAAGCGTGACCCGGACCCCCCGCAGGCTCAAGTCATAGGCCAGGGCCGCCCCGGTCCCACCCCCGCCGATGATGATTACGTGTGGTGCGGTCATGAGGAGCATCATAGAAAGTATGCCGGGATTGCTCAAGCAGAAAGGTCTGGAAACGGCGGGGCTCGGACCCGAGATATAAAGATGTCTGCAGCATCCAAACTTTGGTTGAAACAGGGGAGGGAATGAATTAGGCTAGATAGTGCCTCTATACGTTGCAGCAGCTTTTCACCGCTAGACCGGCCCCAGCACACGCAGAGAACTGAGCTTCGCCGTATAAAATCGATCAGCTTGGAGGATAAATATGAAAAAGCTCGCCGTCATCGCGTTGCTGCTGCTGGCCCTGTCCCTGTGGGCGGATGCGGACACGGACCTCACGCCGTTGCTCGGGACCTGGGCCAACCCCGAGAACAACACCACACGGAAAATACCCAAGATTGTGTACAAGGTTGACGGAATAGGCGAAGAATACGCTCTTACCTCCGCCACTAAACCTTCATATGTATTTACGTACACGGTGGAGGAAGCCTGGCAGGATCCGGAGGACGCGCACTGGTATAAAATCGTGGCCACGAAAATCGAGACCCTCGAAACGCTCTTCTGGTACCTGCTTATCAGGATCAGCCCGGATGGAACATCCTACGAAGAGGATTGCATCCGCTCAAATCTTCGGGAATTTGCTACAGAGCTCAACCCGAAGAGCTACCACTACAAGATTCTCTATCGCGAATAGCGGAGGGAAAAAACAGGGTTCCTTCTCAATCCGCAAAATTACTGTCATCGCATCATGAAATGAAAAAAACTTGCGGGAATTCTTCCCTTCATTTACAATAGAAGCAAGACTAAAAACAACAGGAGGTATCTATGAAACGCTGGGTCTTACACATCGTTCTTTGTACGCTGCTGCTGCTTCCCGGCCTGCTGTTCGCAGGGGGAAGCCAGGCACCGCCCGAGCTCACCGGCTCGGTTACGGTAGACATGTGGCACGCCATGGGGGGATCAAGGATTCAGTTGATCGAGGGAATCGTCCAGGATTTCATGAATCAGAATCCCAACATCAACGTGGTGGTCCAGTACACCGGCTCCTACAATGACACCCTGAACAAGACCACCGCCGCGGCCAAGGCGGGCAACGCCCCCCACGTGTTCCACCTCTACGAGATCGGCACCCTGGGCATGGCCAACAGCGGCATGGTGACCCCGATAGACGATCTCTCTAAGTGGGAGAAGATCGATTGGGACGCCTTCTTCTCTCCGGTGGGCACCTACTACACGATCAGCGGCACCCACTACTCCATGCCCTTCAACTCCTCCACGCCGCTGCTGTACTACAACAAGACCTTCTTCAAAAAGGCCGGTCTTCCCGACAAGGCGCCGGCCACCTGGGATGATGTGATCGAGTACTCGAAGAAGCTGAAAGGCTCAGGCCAGGGACTCGAAGCTGGGATCACCTGGAACCTCAACGACTGGTACTTCGAGGAGTGGCATTGCATCATGGACGCCCCATTGGTGAACAAGGACAACGGCCGCAAGGGAGAGTTTCCCACCGAGGTGCTGTTCAACCAGGCGCCGGGCCAGAAGATCCTCGAGTGGTGGACCGGCATGGAGCGGGACGGCTACTTCCTCGACGTTGGAGGGCCCGGCTGGGACAACCACCGTGCGGCCCTCGGCTCCGGAGGTGTGGCCATGATCCTGTCCTCCACCTCGGACGTGAACCAGCTCACCGGCCTGTTGAAGGAAAACGGCTGGGAGCTGGGAACCGGCTACGTGCCGAAGCCCGCCGGCGCCAAGGGTGGGGTGACCATCGGCGGAGGTACGCTCTGGCTTTCGAACGGGCATCCCGATGCCGAGACCTTCGCCGCCTTCAAGCTGGTCAAGTATATTTCGCAGGACGATGCCCAGATGAAGTGGCACAAGGGCACCGGCTACTTCGCGGTGCGCAAGACCGCCATGCAGAAGTTGCAGGACGAGGGCTGGTTCAGGGACAACCCCAACTTCCTCACCGCCTTCAACCAGCTGCTGGAGACCCCCTACACGGTCAACACCGCCGGCGCCCTGATCGGCGTGTTTCCCGAGGTCCGCGCTCTGTTGGAAACGGCCGTCCAGAAGGTCTACGCCGGGGATGCCACGGTGAAGCAGGCCCTGGACGAGGCTGCCACCAAAGCCAACCAGACCATGAAGGAGTGGAACGAGCTGAACATGTAGCTCATGCCTGACCGGACGAGCGGCTGCGGGAAGCAATTCCCGCAGCCGCCCTTTGCCTGATGGGACATCGATCCCATTGGACTTCATCCCAATTCTCGTGCAACAATAGGATTCTCAGGCACTTTCTGAAGAGGAGAGGAGTCTATGCAATCGACCTTTGAAAATAAGTGGCTGCCCTACCTGCTGCTGCTGCCCAGCTTCTTCATCCTGATCGTCTTTCTCTTCTACCCGGCCTTCGAGACCTTCCGCCTGAGTCTGTATAAGGTCCATCCCTTCGGGATCCGTAAGATCTTCGCCGGCTTCTACAACTTCCAGAAGCTGTTTACCAGTGCCGACTACATCAACAGCTTCGTGACCTCCATGATCTTCTCTGTTTCGGTCGTGGTCGTCGGCCTGTTCATCTCCCTGATGATCGCCCTGCTTCTCAACCAGAAGCTGAGGGGGCAGAGGATCTACCGTTCCCTGCTGATCTGGCCCTACGCCCTTTCCCCGGCCATCTCCGGGGCCATCTTCCTCTTCCTCTTCAATCCGGCCAACGGCTACCTGATCTTTTTCAGCGAAACCCTTTTCGGGGTGCGTCCCGGGTGGCTGACCAAGGGAAATCTGGCTCTGATCGTGGTGATCATGGCCGCCACCTGGAAGAACCTGGGCTACAACATCATCTTCTATCTAACCGGCCTGCAGAACGTGCAGAGGGAGGCTCTGGAGGCCGCATCCATCGACGGCGCCGGAGCGGTGAAGCGCTTCTGGATCATCACCTTCCCCCTGCTCTCCCCGATGACCTTCTTTCTCCTGGTGATGAACCTGATCTACTCCTTCTTTGCTTCCTTTGGACTGATCGATGTGCTGACTAACGGCGGTCCGGCAGATTCCACCAGCATCCTGATCTACCAGCTCTACAAGGACTTCTTCGTCTTCCACAAGACCGGCTACGCCGCGGCGGAGAGTTTCATCCTCTTCACCCTGGTTGTTGGACTGACCCTGATCCAGTTCCGCACCACCGGCCGAAAAGTGCATTATCAATAGGGAGGGCTGATCCATGAGAACGAAACTGTATCAAAAGTCGATCCTGCACCTTCTGATTATCCTCTCGATCCTGGTCGTCGGAGCCCCGGTAATCCTTTCCATCATCATCAGCACCCAGACTCCTTTCCAGGTGTATTCCTACCCGCCCAGGTTTCTCCCCTCCCGGAACTTCAGCAACTATGTCGCGGCCTGGAAGAGCGTCAACCTGGGCCGGATGATGTTCAACTCCTTTTTCATCGCCATCATGGTGTCTCTGGGCAAGATCCTCCTCAGCCTGCTGGCCGCCTTCGCCTTCACCCATTTCAACTTCAAGGGGAAGAATGTCCTGTTCTTCGTGGTCCTGGTGACCCTGCTGCTGCCCATCCCGGTGCGCATCGTGGCCCTGTTCGACATCATGAGCAAGCTCAAGTGGATCGACACCTACTGGGCCCTGATCGTTCCCTTCCTGGCCAGCGCCACCGGGACCTTCCTGTTCGTCCAGCGCTTCCGCCAGGTGCCGGTGGAGCTGCTCGACGCGGCCAAGATGGACGGCTGCGGGCCCCTGCGCTACCTATTCCAGATCCTCATCCCCCTGTCAGCCAGCACCATTGGAGCGCTCACCGTGATCGAGTTCATCTACATCTGGAACCAGTACCTCTGGCCCCTGATGGCCACAAACTCGAAACAGATGCGGGTGGTCCAGATCGGGGTAAAGATGCTGGTCACCTCAGAGACCATGAACAACTGGGGGGTGATCATGGCCGGGGTGGTCATGACCATGATCCCGCCGCTGCTCGTGTTCTTCTTCATGCAGGAGAGCTTCATGAAGGGGTTCGCCCTTGGTTCGGAGAAGTGATCTGCCGCTTTGCCGGCTTTGCCTCGTTCTAATCTTGTCGATGCTCCTGATCCCGGGAGTCCTTTGGGCTGACTCCAATCCGGATTTCGAGGTTCAGGCCCACCGGGGCGGCAGGGCTCTCCGCCCGGAAAACACCCTGGCCGCCTTCGCCCATGCCATCGACCTCGGCGCAGACACGCTGGAGATGGACCTGGCCGTAACCAGAGACGGGGCGTTGGTGGTCAGCCACGACTACAGGCTCAATCCGACGATTACCCGCGGACCGGATGGGGAGTTCCTCGAGGAGAATGCAAGGATCCTGATCAGAGACCTCGATTTCCAGCAGCTCCAACGCTACACCGTGGGGGAGATCAGGCGGGGCAGCGACTACTGGTACAGTTTTCGGGAGCAGGTCCCGGTCACCGGGGAGAAGATTCCCTCCCTGTCTCAGGTTTTCGAGCTGGCCGATTCCATGGGTGCGGATAGCCTGCATTTCAATCTGGAGATCAAGACCTACCCTCCGTTTCCCGAATATACGATTGGTTACAACGAATTCGTAGAGCTGGTTCTGGCCTCAATCCGCAAACATGGACTCGAGGCGCGGGTCACGATCCAGTCCTTCGACTGGCGAACCCTCGAGGCAGTAAAAGAACTGGCTCCCGATATTCCCGTGGCCTGCCTGGCGGTCATGAATTTCTCAATTGACGGCGCCTGGTACAACCTCCAGCCTGGAGGGGAGGGACCTTCACCTTGGCTGGCCGGTCTTGATTTTGACGACTATGGAAGCATTCCTGCTCTGGTACATGCATTCGCAGCGGATATCCTCAGCCCCTACTACCGGGAGATCGACCAGCAGGACGTAGAGGAAGCGCACCGGTTAGGTTTGAAGGTTATCCCCTGGACGGTAAATGATCGACGAATCATGAAAAAGTTGATCGATTGGGGAGTGGACGGCATCATTACCGATACACCGGACAGCCTGATCCAAGTTTTATACGAATCGAAAGCGGAGTAGGGAAGCTCGATTACACGATCCAGGTAACGGCAGGGAATTCCTCCTCCGACTGCAACCTGCTGCTCAATCGTAGGACCTCGACATACAGTTGATCTGAAGGGTATAAATAAGAGATATCTTGTTGTCTCTAACTCCACGTTGGGACGCAGTACATACGGCGGGAAGGTATTTTGGCTCGAAACCAATCGAAGATCCTGTACGAACTATTGCGCAACCTCTTTCGTGCACAGAACCTGGCCGAGGTTCTGCCCGCGGTAATTTCCGCGGCTGCAGAGGCCTTGAGCGCTCAGGGTGCAGCGCTTATCCTCGGCTCCGGGAACGGCCGTGGACGGGCCGTCAACGGGGTAGGCAATGTCATTGCCTGCGGGCTGCCAAAAGATGCCTTCCAGAACAGGGGTTTGGCTACAGAGCTCCTGGTCAGCCTGGGGCTGCAGGAGGAGAATCCCGTCAACATCGGCGAGTACAACCGCTACGTGTTTGCCCATACCGCTTTGGTTGAACTGGGGGTGACGGCTGTATTGGCTTCGCCTCTGGTCGTTTCCGGCGAATCGGCAGGTCTGCTCTTGCTTCTCAGGATTTCCGAAGACCGGCCTTTCAGCAAACGAGACGCCCAATTCGCCCAGCTCCTATCCATGGCAATCTCCGCAAGGATGGAGAACCTGCGACTCAGGCGGTTGGACCGAGACGTCCGAGATGAGGTGGAGGCGGTTCAGCGAACCAGTTCGACCCTGACCGCATCTCTGGAGCTGCCGACTGTTTTGGATTCGATCCTGGCCAGCGCTCATGAGCTCGTTCCGGCGGACCTGGCTCACATCTTTCTCTATGACGGCAAAACCCTGTCCTTCGGTGCGGCTTCCGGTCAGAATGGACGTTGGGACGAACCCTTTGCAGAGCCTAGGTATAACGGACTGACCTACAAAGTGGCCGAGACAGGCCGCCCTATTGTGATCGAGGACATCCATACCCACCCCCTCTACAAGGACTCTCCCAAAAAGTGGCGGGGAAGCATCGTGGGTCTGCCGTTGGAGGTCAAGCAGCGGGTCGTCGGGGTGATGAACATCTCCAGATTCGAAACCCAGCCGTTCAACGACGAGGAGCTGCGCATCCTGGAGATGCTGGCCGATCAGGCGGCGATTGCAGTGGAGAACGCCCGCCTGTACGAAGCCGAACGAACCCAGCGCCGGCAGATCGAGGCCATGCAGTCCGCCCTTGCTTCCCTGAGCCAAAGTCTTGACCTGCATGAAGTTCTGGACCGACTCCTCACGGAGCTGCGCAAGGTCATTCCATACGACAGCGCTTCGGTGATGCTCGTGGAGGGCAGCTGCCTGCGCGTGGTGACTGGACGGGACCTGCCAGGTGATTCGGCCATCGGCAATACCTATCCGGTCACGGAGATCGAGCGGGAGATCGAGCAAACCGGGCGCCCTTTCATTCTGGTGGACGCTTCGGCGGACGATCGTTTTCACGGCTGGGGGAACACCAAGTATATCAAGGGTTGGATGAGCGTACCTCTGCTCGGCAGGGCGGGAATGATCGGCTGCCTGACCATCGACAGCCGTAAGCTGGGAGCCTACTCCGACGAAGAGGCGGATCTGGCCATGAGCTTCGCCCATCAGGCGGCTGTCGCCGTGGAAAACGCCCAGCTTCATCAAAACGTCAAAGATCAGCTGGAGGCGTTGCAAGCCTCCCAGGACAAGCTCGTTCAAAGTGAAAAGCTGGCGGCGATCGGGAAACTCATCGCAGGTGTAGCCCACGAATTGAACAATCCCCTGACTGCGATCATCGGGATCGCCCAGCTGCTGCAGTCGGGAGAGCTCGACGGCGGCGTCAAACAGGATCTCGAGAAACTGGTTTCGGAGGCACACCGGGCGGGGAAGATCGTGCGCAGCCTGCTGGATTTCTCCAGGCAGCAGCGCCCGGAGCGACGCCCCGTGCTTGTTGATGATGTCCTGACCAGTACTCTGACGATTCTGGCTTACGAGCTTCGATCACGAAACATCGAATGCCACACCCGTCTTGCCGGGAATCTTCCCGCGACCATGGCCGATGCAGATCAGCTTCAACAGGTGTTCGTCAATCTGATCAACAACGCCTATGAGGCGATGTTCGAAGCGGGCGGTGGTGGAGTGCTTACCGTATCCTCGGATTTGATAGAGATCGAGCAACCGACCCAAGCCGGGATACCGGGGGAACGGCCAGCGGTTGGCCGCACCCCCGGACGCTCCATACGCATTTGTATCGGGGACAATGGACCCGGGATATCGGAAGAGGTCCAGTCTCGTATTTTCGACCCGTTTTTCACCACCAAGTCGCCCGGCAAGGGGACCGGTCTAGGCCTCTCGGTCTGCCATGGAATCATCAGCGAGCACGACGGGCAGATCTGGGTGGAGAGTATACCCGGGGAAGGCAGCCGCTTCTACGTGCAGATCCCGGTGGTCTTGGTGGGGAACTCCCCCGACAAGGAGGATGCCGATAGTCAGCAGCCGGCGGCTGATAAAAACGGAACCGGGTGTCTGCTCGTTGTGGAGGATGACGAGGTGGTACGGGCGATGGTGGTCCGTGTGCTGGAACAGGCCGGCTACCAGGTGGAAACCAGTATGGACGGGTTGAGCGCACTGAAGAAGATCGGAGCGAAGGACTACGATCTGATCATCTGCGACGTGCGCATGCCCCGGTTGAGCGGTATCGATTTGTACCAGCGCTTGACCTCGGAAAGGTCGGAAGCCCCTAGCCGGTTCCTGTTCATCACCGGTGATACTGTCAGCGTCGAGACCGTCGGTTTCATCGAGGCGAACCGCATAGCATACCTGGGAAAGCCCTTCGAAATCCGGGATCTGCTGGAGGCGGTGCAGCGGGAGCTGGAACGATGAAGAAGATCCTCATCGATACCGATTGCGGCGTCGATGATGCGGTGGCCATCATGATCGCTCTGGCCCATTCGGAGATAGGGGTATTGGGTCTGACCACGGTGAGCGGCAACGTGGGCGTGAACCAGGTGAGCGAAAACGTGCTCCGCCTGCTTCCCGTTCTGGGACGGGAGGATATCCCCGTGTACCGCGGTGCATCCCGGCCCCTGATCGCTCAGCCGCATCACGCCGCGGGGGTTCACGGAAGCAATGGATTGGGAGATGTGGAGCTTCCCGATGCGGGAAAGAGAATCGAGAGCGCAGGCGTTCCCGACGGCCTCCTTCGTCTGGCTCGGGAAAACCCGGGCTTGACCCTGGTCGCCCTGGGGCCGCTAACGAACGTGGCCATCGCCCTGAACCTCTATCCGGAGCTGGAAGAGCTGCTTGGTGAAATCGTGTCGATGGGAGGCGCTCTGGAGCGGGGCAACGTCACCACCTACGCCGAGTTCAACTACTACGCCGACCCGGAGTCGGTCCAGGTTGTTCTGGACAGCAGGGTACCTCTGACCGTTGTTCCCTGGGACGCGGCGGTCAAAATAGCGCACACCGAAGAGGAGATCCGTGCCCTCGGCCTGGGGGACAGCAAGGCAGGAAAGCTGCTCCTCGACATGCACCAGCCCCTGTTCGCTTACATCGACAAGGTGTACGGAGCCAGGGCGGCGATGTTCCCCGATCCCATCGCCATGGCCTATGTTGTAAAGCCGGCCATCGCCCGGAAGGAAACTAACTGCAATCTGAAGATGGAGCCGACCGGCTCACCCCGGCGGGGAGCCAGCGTTCGGCAGCAGGGGAATCGGCTCAAGTTGATCATGGAAATTGACAAGGCCGGATTCCAAAGTATACTGATGGAGATATGCAATCTGGCGTAATAAAGATGCACCAATTATTTCCGCAAGGAGGGAAAATGAAAAAAGTATTGTACGTGCTACTCGTTGTGCTACTGGCCTTTGGTCTGCTCGGGCTGGCGGCCTGCAAGAAGAAAGAGGAGCCGGCTGCAAAGGGCGAGGAGAAGGTCCGGGTCGTCCTATACGTGAACGGGACACTGGGCGACAAGTCCTTCTTCGACTCCGCTCACCGGGGAGTGACCAAGGCGGCAGAAGAGTTCGGTTTCACAACCAAGACCATCGAAGGGACCTACGAGCAGGCGAACTGGGAACCGGATATCACCCAGCTGGCCGAAGGTGAGTGGGACATCGTCATCGCCGGGACCTGGCAGCTGGTGGACTATCTGCATGAGATTGCCCCGAAGCATCCGGAAAAGGTCTTCATCACCTACGACACCTCGGTGGATTATTCGAAGGAAGGAATGGATAACGTCTACTCGATTCTCTACGCCCAGAACGAGGGATCGTTCCTCGTCGGCGCGCTGGGGGCCCTGGTGACCTCCTCCGATATGCCCAAGGCGAATCCGCAGAAGGTCATCGGCTTTCTCGGCGGTATGGATATCCCGGTTATCAATGACTTCAAGGTCGGCTATATCCAAGGGGCCAAGTATATAGATCCGGATGTGGAGGTGCTCGTCTCCTACGCGGGACTGTTCAATGATCCGGGCAAGGGAAAAGATTTGGTCCTGGCCCAGTACGAGCAGGGAGCGGACATCGCCTTTAACGTGGCCGGAGAGACCGGAATAGGACTGCTCGATGCGGCCAAGGACAAGGATCGCTACGCCATCGGGGTGGATTCGGACCAGTACTTCCTGTACAAAGACACCGATCCGGGCAAATCCGCCAACATCGTCACCTCTATGATGAAAAACGTTGATGAGTCCCTTTATCGGGCTCTGAAGATGTATGTTGAAGGCAACCTGCCGGTCGGGCAGGCAGAAACCCTGGGAATCGCCGAAGGTGGCATCGGCGTGGCCGACAACGAAAACTACCGGAAGCTCGTTCCCGAAGAGTTCCGTGCCAAGGTCAAGGAATTGGAAGAGAAAATCATTAGCGGGGAGATTGCCGTCGACACGGTTTTTTAACGATAGAGCAAGCAGTGGGGATCACCGACGGGTCCCCACTTTTTTTATTTCTCACTGCCTCCGGTCAATACCTGCGTGCGGCAGGATGAAGGGATTTCGATCATGGAAACGATCCTGGAAGCAAAGAATATCCTGAAAGTCTATGGAAACGGGGTGATCGCCAACCGCGGTGTAAGCGTCGGCGTGGAAAAAAACACAATTCACGCTATCGTGGGTGAGAACGGTGCCGGTAAAACCACCCTGATGAAAATCATCTTTGGCATCGAACATGCTCAGGGAGGAGAGATCTTCTTCAGAGGTGAGAAGGTAAATGTACGCAGCCCTCACGATGCCATTCAGATGGGAATTGGTATGGTTCACCAGCACCTGATGCTGGCTCCCGACCTGTCCGTCGCGGAGAACATGGTTTTGGGCAACGAACCGAGGCGGGTCAGATTCTTCCTGGATACGGACAAGGCAGTAGAGATCACCCGTCGGGTGTCCGAAGAGTACGGTTTGCCGGTTCCCCCGGACAAGAAGATCAAAGATCTGCCCATCGGGGTGCGCCAGCGTGTAGAGATCCTCAAAGCCCTGTTCCGCAACGCCGAGCTGCTCATCCTGGACGAGCCAACGTCGGTACTGACGCCTCAGGAAACCGAAATCCTCTTCAAAACCCTCAAGAATCTCAAGGAGCAGGGCAAGACGATCATCTTCATCTCCCATAAGCTCAAAGAAGTCAAACAGATCGCCGATCGAGTGACCATCATGCGGGATGCCCGGGTCATCGACACCAGGGAGGCCAGCGAGCTCACCGAGCATGACATCGCCCACCTGATGGTTGGCAGGGATATCAGCTTTGAGCGCCTTCCTCAACCGATACAGCTCGGGGAGCCGGTACTGCTCGTTCGCGATCTTTCCTATGTGAACGATGAGGGGATTTTGGTGCTGAACAAGATTTCCTTCGACGTTCGCTCCGGTGAGATTCTGGGATTGGCCGGCGTCGTGGGCAACGGACAGACCGAGTTGATCCGCATCCTGGCTGGCCTTCTGGATCCGTCGGAGGGGGAGATTTCCCTAAACGGGGAACGCCTGGTCGGTCTGTCCCCCAGAAAGATACGGGAGCTGGGGTTATGCCACATCCCCGAAGACCGTATGGAGGACGGGGTAGCGGAGGAGGCTACCCTGGAGGAGAATTTCATCCTCGACCGCTACTTCAAGCGAGGTTTCTCCAAAGGAATACGGTTGCAGTGGAAGGAGATCTCCAAACACAGCCGGGAGTTGATCGAGAAGTTCAACATCCTGGCCCAGTCAACCAAGACGCCGGTTTCCTCCCTCTCCGGAGGGAATATCCAAAAAGTGGTGGTGGCCCGAGAACTTTCCTCGGATCCGGAGCTGATCATCGCCGCTCACCCGACAAGGGGGATCGACGTCGGTTCTGAGGAGATGGTGCATCGCCTTCTGCGGGAAGCTCGGGACCGGGGCAAGGCCGTGTTTCTGGCTTCCGCCGATCTTGATGAGATCCTGAAACTTTCCACGCGGGTCATTGTAATGTACAACGGAGAAGTCGTCGCCCACTTTCAGGATATGTCCAAAGTCGCGGCCGAGGATTTGGGTCCCTACATGCTGGGGGTTCAGAGAGAGGAGGCCGTCAGTGGAAAAGTTTCTGCTTAAATACTTCACCCTGATTCGGGTCATCATCGCAATCGCAATCGGTATTGTGATCAGCATCTTCCTCATCTATCTGATCAGTGAGGAACCCGGATTTTCCCTCAAGTCCTTCCTGCTCGGGCCGTTTCTTTCGCGATCCCGACTGGCCCATGTGTTCGAAACCGCCTCGCCGATCATCTTTTGCGGTCTCGCGATAGCCGTAGCTTTCCAGGCCAAGCAGTTCAACGTTGGCGCGGAAGGCTCTTTGTACCTTGGTGCTGCACTGGGAACCGCCTTTGGCGTGTCCACAAATATGCCTGCCTTTATCCACATCCCCCTGGTTCTGCTGATGGCCGGCCTGGCCGGAGCAATGTGGAGTTTCATTCCGGCTATCCTCAAAGCCCGATGGCAGGCCAGCGAGCTCGTGTCCTCCCTGATGCTGAATTATGTCGCCTACTTCATCGGCCTGTACCTGATCAACTTTCACTTTAGAGACAAAGAGGCGGGGTTCCTCGTTTCCTACCAGCTGCCGGAATCAGCCTGGCTGGCCCAGTTCATTCCCGGCACGCGGATTCACTACGGCATCATCCTGGCCCTGGTCTTCGCCCTGCTGGTGTATTACTTCCTGTACCATACGACCACGGGCTACGAGATCCGCATCACCGGGTTCAACGAACGCTTCGCCCGTTTCGGCGGCATCAGTGTCTTCAAGGTCATCATTCTCTGCCAGGTGATCCTGGGATTTCTCGCCGCCCTGGGGGGGATGACCGAGGTGATGGGCATCCACCGCAGGTTCGTCTGGCAGAACCTGGGGCAGCCGGGCTACGGCTGGGACGGAGTCATCGTGGCCATCATCGGCAGGAACCATCCCCTTTTGATCATTCCGGCTTCCTTTTTCCTGGCTTACCTTCGAGTAGGCGGAAGGGTGCTGAACCTCATGTCCGACGTGCCGGCGGAGATGATAACCGTAATCCAGTCGATCATCATCCTGCTGATCACCGCCGAAGCCTTCCTCAGCAAGTGGAAGTACCGCATCACGGTCCGTCAGGCAGAGCGAGGAAGTACAGCATGAGCCCCCTCTTGAGAAGCATTCTGAGTATTGAGTTCGGATTCGCCGTCTTCCGGGTAATGACGCCCCTGCTGTTCGCCGCTATCGGTGTGTCCATATCCAACCTGGCCGGCACGATCAACATCTCCATGGAAGGAACAATGCTGGTCTCCGCTTTCGTAGGTGTTCTGGTCAGCGCTTTCACTGAAAGCCTCGTCCTGGCCCTGCTGGCCGGAGTTGCCGCCGGAGTGGCCATGGGTGCTGCCTTGAGCTACTTCCATCTCCGTCTGAAGGCGGACATCATCCTGGCGGCCATCGCTTTGAATCTCTTCGCCACCGGTATCACGGTGTTTCTGCTCTTTCTGGCCAGTGGGGACAAAGGATCCTCCAGTTCCCTGAAGAGCTTCGTGTTTCCCGATCTGAATATCCCCCTGATCAAGAGCATTCCCGTGCTGGGAGCGATCATCAGCGGTCACAATGTCATGACCTACGGAGCGATCCTGGCGATCGTGGTGTTCTACATCATCACCTTCAAGACTCCTTTGGGATTGCGGATCCGGGCGGTGGGTCAGAATCCCAACGCCGCCGAGTCGGTGGGCATCAATGTCAACCGGACCCGGATGTGGGCCCTGATGCTCTCCGGTTTCTTTGGAGCTTTCGGGGGATTGTACCTGTCCATGGGCTATGTGTCCTGGTTCGCCCGGGACATGACGGCCGGCCGAGGCTGGATCGCCATCGCCGCAGCCACTTTGGGGGGGTACATGCCCCTGGGTACTTTTTTGGCTTCGCTGTTGTTCGGAGCGGTCAATGCTCTGGCCATTTACTTTGCCAGCCTTCAAATCCCCTCGGAGCTGATTGCACTGATCCCCTACCTGGCAACCGTCATCGCCCTCACCATCTACTCGGCGCAGGCTCTGAAGACGCGGACCCGTAGGGTGGAAGAGGCCAAGCGGGTCGGGAAGATCACGGAGGTCACGGACGTCACGGAGTTCAAGGAGTCGTCATGAAACGCATCCTCATCGACTGCGATCCCGGCCACGACGATATGATGGCCATCATGCTGGCCAGTTCTTCGCCTGAGCTCGAGCTGCTGGGGGTTACCACGGTGGCGGGCAATCAGACAGGTGAGAAGACCTACCTGAACGCCCTGAAAACCTTGACCCTGATCGGGGAAACCGACATTCCGGTAGCCCGGGGAGCGGACAAGCCGCTGTTCCGGGAGCTGACCGTGGCCCCGGAGATACACGGGGTTTCGGGATTGGACGGGGCCGACCTTCCCGAGCCGGGATTCCAGGGGGTGGAGCAGCACGCGGTGGACTTCCTGATCCGGACCATCATGGAATCCGGGACCCCTCTGATCCTGGTGCCCACCGGACCGCTGACCAACATAGCCCTGGCCATGCTGAAAGATCCGCGGATCACCACCAAGCTGGAACGGATCGTGCTGATGGGCGGGGCGGTGTTCGATTCCAACATCACCCCGGCGGCGGAGTTCAACATCTACGTGGACCCGGAGGCCGCCAAGGTGGTGTTCGGAAGCGGCATACCCATCACCATGGTGGGTCTGGACGTGACCAACAAGGCCCTGTTCGATTTCGGCGATATCGAGCGGCTGGCCGCGATGAACGGCAGGGTCTCCCGGGTCGTGGCTCCGCTGCTCAAGTTCTTCGCCCAGGCCAACAGGGACATCTTCGGTTTCGACGGCGCACCGCTGCACGACGCCCTGGCCGTGGCTCACCTGATCAGGCCGGAGGTGATCAAGACACGGAAGCTCAACGTGGAGATCGAAACCGACGGGGAGCTGACCCGGGGGCGGACCGTGGCCGATGTCTACGGCATAACGGGCAAGCCCGCCAACACCGACGTAGCCCTGGAAGTGGACAACGATCTGTTCAAGGATCTCCTGGTACGGGCGATCGAGATCCTCGATTCCCGGTGATCATCCGCAACGCTACTGACCGATTTCTAGAACCGCTTCCAGGGCGGCTTCCCCCAAGGTGGGATGGAGGATCAGACCGTCCCTCAAGCCCTCTATGGTGAGACCGCCCGACAACAATGGTCCGAACAGGGAAGCCTGTTCGGAGGCAGCGGCACCGCAGATCCAGAGTCCCAGGATCCTGTCGCCCTCTCCCGCCAACACCTTTATGAATCCCTCGTCGATTCCCTTGGAGTAGCCTCTCCAGGTATCTCCGAGTCGATACGACAACCGTGTGTAGGGGATCCCTTCCGCGTTAAGCTCGTTTTCCTGATAGCCGGCCCCGGCGATCTCCGGCAGTGTGTATATGGCCCGAGGGTAGGGCGGGCCGGCGGGCTTCCCTCCCCCACCTGCCGCTCCGTCTGCCCCACTGCCGGAACCGCGTCCTCCCTGGCTACCGCCCGGCCCGGCAATCCTGCGGGCGGTCACGAGTGCCTGCTGGATGGCCGCGTGGGCCATGCCGGTGATGCCGTTGACATCCCCCACGGCGTAGATGGCATCGCAGCTGGTCTGAAGGTGGGCGTTCACCCCGATCTTCTGCCCGTCGTGTTCCACACCGACTCGCTCCAACCCTTCAGGAAAGTTGGGCCGGCGCAGCCCGGTGACCAGGACCCGGTCTCCCTTCAGCCGCGAACCGTCTTTCAGGATCACAGTTGCACCACTGTCGAGGGTGCAGCCGCTGACCTGCGCTCCGGTCTTCAGACTCACCCCGCGGCCGAGCAGATCCCGCTCGATCGGCTCTGCCAGGTCCGGATCCGTGCCCGGGAGGATCCGCCGCTCCTTCTCGATCAGCGTGACCCGGCCGCCCAGGTGGGCGAACAGGCAGGCGAACTCGATCCCCTCCACATCCCCGCCCAGAATCAGCAGATGTTCCGGTATTTCGCTCAATCCCAACGCCTCCCGGTGGCTGAGGACGGTATTGCCGTCCAGGGAAACGCCGGGCCAGCCGGCCGGCTCGGTCCCGGTGGCGATGACGATCCGGGAGGCGGAGATCGTCCGTTTGCCCAGACGAAACGTGTTGGGATCCACGAGTCGACCCTCTCCTATAACCACCTCTACCCCGGCGGCCGTCAGGCGCCTCCGGATGCGGGTCTCGACCTCTCGGATCCGCCGGGCTGTGTCGGTTATCACCGAGGCCGTCTTGCCGAAACGGCCTGTTTCATCTCTCCCCTCTGTCCCCATTTGGGCCCTGAGGTGGTCGAGCATCATCTTCACGGGCAGGCAGCCCCAGCGGAAACCGGTGCCTCCGAACCGTTCCCGCTCCGCCAGGATCGTCTTCCTGCCCAGGCGGGCGCAGCTCAGGGCACAGTAGAAGCCTGCCGGACCCGAGCCCAGCACCAGAACATCGTAGTGCACAGCTTCGCCTCTTCTTCCGATCTATGTTTCGGGAGCGGCGAGTTTCCAGACGGTCCGAGCCCGGACCAACTCCACACCGTCCTGTTTACGCACCAGACCGTGCAGGAACTGTCTTCCCGAGGTCGCTTCGGAGGCGCTTCCTCTGATCGGGGAAATCCGCCCGTCTCCGATCCGTTGCGAGCGGCTGAACAGTTCCTCCCCGAAGTTCACCTCCCGCAGGAAATGGACCTCCATCTCGGCGATTTTCTGTTCGTCACGGGTCGCCGGTGGAATGGCCTCCAGAACCCAATCGATGTAGCTGAGGTAGTTGGCGTGGCCGTTGATGTCGACGTCGCTGAAGCGCACCCGGAACTCCTGCGTTTCCGAAGGTGCGCCGTGATCAGCGAGCTCCGGAAGCTTGCCGAAGGTATGCGCGATGGTGCGCTCCGGGTGGAGGAACCGCTTCCAGTCAGGGTAGGACTCGGGGCGCAGGGGGCGGCGTTTGCGGATATCGATCATCAGCCAACCGCTGGTCGCCAATCCGATCAGCTGCCGGCCCGAATAGAGGCGCCAGTCCCTCAAGGCGAGGAGCTTCTGACTTCCAGGCGGCCAGGTCTCCACGGTGATCTTGTCCCGCCAACGGGGATATGTCTCCATGCGTAGCAGGAAGCGGCTGAAGAACCAGCTCCGGTCCCGTTCCAGAAGCTGGGGTATGGAATATCCTATCTCATGGACGTGCTGTCCCGCCGTATCGATCAGATAGCTGCAGATGGCGCGCACGGAAGCCCGCTGCTGCCTGTCCATTTCGTAGGTGTGAATGCTGAAGGTTGCGCTCCAGGTCTTGCTCATTTCTTTCCCACCGTGGCGAGGTAGAGGGAGAACTGCTCCTCTCCGTCGATTCGCAGGAACTCATTCACCGCATCATCGGAAAAGGCGGCGATGGCGCAGACCCCGCAGTCGATCGCCTCGGCAGCCAGATAGAGATTCTGGCAGACATGCCCGACGTCGAGGAAGAAGTAGCGGTATCCCCGCTCGCTGTAGCGCCAGGTCATCCTGTAACTCGAAGCCGTCCAGATGAAGGTAGCCCCACTCTGGGCCACGAAGCGCTGTCCCAGGCAGGCCGCCACCAGTTGATCGGCCAGCTGATCGCCGTCATCGATCAGGATCAGCCCATGCCTCAGGGCGCTGTACCAGTACAGTCCCGTTGACAGGGTGTCCACATTGTTGATCAGCAGATAGGTCTCCAGGGCATGGCGAGCTCCGGCTGAGGGTACGGTGCGAAAGGTGGCGGAACCGGGAATCACCTCTTTGATTCCCTGGGTGCACCAGAGCAAAAAGGAAAGCTCCTCCAAGGTAAGGGGGTTTCGGGAGTATTTACGTACGCTGCTGCGCCGTTCGATCGCCTGCCGCAGATCGATGGCCCGGATAGAGAGCGATTCCGGCGCCGGCAGTTCGATCAGCTCGCCCCCTTTGTAGATCTCCAGTTCCAGGGGCGGTTGCGGACGGCCCCGACTCTGGGCCGAAGGGTCGAGATACTCGTACTTAGTTTTCTTGATGAACTCCCGCCCGATCCTGGCCATCTTCCCTTCCGATCTAATGCCCCGCCAACCCGACAACACCGCTGTATTCGGCCCGTCGACGGGGGCAGTTTTCCCGTGTGCAGAGCTGACAGCTGACAAAAGGTACCTCGGTGGGAAAGAGGATGCCGGAAACCGTCTTGTTGGGTGTCATCAGGAAGCTGTCCGTCAGGCGCACACCGACCAAGCCTTCGACATCCCCCAGGAGTCGGAACAGCTGACGTTGCTGGCCGATCGGCCAGACGTTCCTGTTCCCCGATCCGGGATTCATCGTGGACATTCTCTCAGTATCCAGACCGTATGTCTCGGCCAGGTGATTCTTGAGATGCTCTATCGCCTGCCGTAAAGTCAACTCCTTCAGCCCGTCCAGCATATAGCCGGCCAATACGTCGTTTGGGGAGATCGCAACCGTGTCCAGCTCCACCCCGCAGGTAACGATGTAGGGGAATACCCGTTCCACCTCTCTCAGGTTTTGACTCAATACATCACTTGTAAAACGAATTCCCTCCAGGTCCACACCGTCCTCGGTCCGGTTGTAGATATAGCAGACCTTGTACATGGCTTTGGGACGGGCAATGGGTAATGCCGCCTCGAGCAGACCCGCCGCTGCCCGGACCGAAGGAGCGGACAGATCGATGTGGGTCAGCTTCTGAAACTCCGCCGCAGCGAAGGAGAGGGGAATGCTGTCCAGAACCGTTGCCGTCATGATGTTCCCCAATACTATTGGAAGCAGGAGGAGGCGTCAACAACGGCTGCAGAGAGAACGGCCGCAGCCTCCGGAGCTCCGTGAAGCGTTCAACCCGGGAACCGAAAAAAAATCAGGCGTGCTGAATTCATAGCTGAAATCGTATATAATTTTATCCGTAGGAGAAAACGGGGTGCCCGGGGGGTATTTGAGGGCGAAAGTTGCGCTCCGTCCATCCTTCTGCAGCTGAGGAGGGGAGAATCACGAGGAGATGGATTGGGCAGCAGCGCATTCAGGTTTGACAGGTATAAACTCTCGTTTCTCGCTTGCGGCGTTTTTCTCTTCCTGAGCTCCGTCACAGTTCCCGCTCAATCTGAAAAGCCGGCACTTCAGCCCAAACCCAGCGTACTTATTGCATCGCTGCCCCTGGAGGGATCGCGGGACGAAGGGGTGCGGAAGGTCCTGGCCTCGGCCATGCGTTTTCAGCTGGAGCGTATTGGAACGCAGACGATTCTCTTCTCCACCACGGATGAAGAAGCCCTGGTGCGGGACCTTCTGGGCGAGGAGGAACCGGATCCTCGCGCGTTAGCCATCTCCCTGATCGAATTTGTTTCCGGGCTGAATCATGATTTTTTGGCCCTTGCGGGATATATTAAAGATGGCGGAGAAATCCAAGTCAGTTTTTACATCGCAGATCTCCAGAGGGGAGAGATCTTGGCATCGGCTTCCCGGCGGGCGCGAATCGATTTCTCGCTGGATGAGGCCATGATCGGGGC
>CAZPQC010000034.1:0-31007 GCA_964588525.1 uncultured Spirochaetaceae bacterium | reverse complement strand
GGCTGCCTGATGGATGCTTGTCAAGTCGGTGCTGCCGGTTTTCGAATTCCCACCCCTTGTCCGGGATATGGAACACCCACCTTCAACGGGCGCCGGCAACGTTGAGAAGAGCTTCGGCCCTGCCGTGAAAAGGTGCGTCCCGAGAGAAGGCGCGACTGCCGTTTTTCTGAAGAAGCGAAGGACAGCTACGCCGGCAGAGCCGGCGTGGACAGATCCTGCAGGCGCCGGATGCGCTCCTCCAGGGGAGGGTGGGTCGAGAACAGAGCCTGCAGGCCGCCGCTGAACGGGTTCACGATGAACATCTGGGCGTCGACGGTATTCCCCCTGCTCAGGGGGATGGCCGAACGAGAGATCTTGCGCAGAGCATCGGCCAGAGACAGGGGCCGGCCGGACAGCGCGGCCCCGTCCCGGTCGGCGGCGTACTCTCGGATACGGGAGATCAGCAGGCGGATGAGCAGCGCAGCCAGAGGGGCCCCGACAAGCAGCAGCAGGAGGGTGATGGGGTTCGACCTGGCGCGGCTTCCCCGATATCCGAAACGGGCCACGTTGGCGGCCATGGCCAGGGCGCCGGCCAGGGTGGCTGCGATCGTAGTGGTCAGTGTGTCCCGGTTTTTGACGTGGGAAAGCTCGTGGGCCATTACCCCCTCCAACTCGTCATCGTCCAGCTGTTCCAGGATCCCGACCGTGGCCGCCACTGCGGCATGTTTCGGGTTGCGCCCGGTGGCGAAGGCGTTGGGCGTTTTTTCCGGAATCAGATAGACCCGTGGCATTGGCAGCTGGGCCTTGGCGGCCAGTCGGGAAACGATGCCGTGAAGTCTCGGCTGGTTCTGCGGCCCCACCTCCTGAGCCCGGTAGCGGGCGAGCACGATTTTATCGCTGGCGAAGTAGGCGATGAAATTCACCACGAGCGTGATGGCGAAGGCCAGCAGCGCCCCCTCCATGCCGCCCAGCAGACCGCCCAACCAGACGAACAGCACCGCCAGCACCACCAGCCAGAAGGCGGTACGCAATCGGCTGCGCATGGTTTGAGCGATTCAGCGCCCGGAGTCCGACAGCCGATCCAGGAGGCCGCCGAGCAGGCCGCCGCCCCGGGTCCCGGACTGCCCGCCCCCCCGCAGCAGGAAACCGGCCACGTCGTCCAGGACGCTGCCGTCGCCGTTCTGGTCGATCAGAGCGGCGATGCCGCTTGATCCCATTCCACCCTGATCTCTCTTCCTGGACAGAGCGCCCAGGACCACGGGGGCGAGCATCACGATGGCCTTCATGATCGTTCCCTGGTCCAGGTTCAGCTTGTTTGCCATGGTGCCTGCCGCGTTCACCCCCGCATCCCCCAGCAGGCCGCCCAGCCTGGGATCGGCATCCTGCTCTGCCGCCTTGGCGGCGAACAGATCGCCGATGCCGTCGAGCACCGAAGCATCGCCGTACTTGTTCAGGATGTGGTTCGCCCGGTCGGCGCCGCCGCGGGTCTCCATCTGACGCTTCAGCCCGCCCAGGATCAGAGGCAGGACGTCCGGGATGATCTGGTTGGCCGTCTGCTTCTTGATGCCCAGGGTACCCGCCAGCTGGTTGCTCACCTGCGGGCCCATCGATTTCATGAACTCAGTCTCGAAATTGGGCATAATTCCTCCTTCACCCCGTCTAATCAGAATCCCGGGGTCAAGCCGCCCAGTTCGTCCCGCCAGTACGGGACCCAGCCCAGGCCCAGGACCCGCACCGATATATCGGTCTTCTTCGGTCTGATCTCCAGAGTCTCGAGCTCCTCCGCCAGCGGATCGACGGCGTTCTTGAGATCTTCGCTCTCCCGGGCGACCTGGGCCTCGATCTCCGCGAGCTGCTGCGCCATGGCCTGGACGTTTTCTTCGGCCCGGCCGACGTCCTGTTTTTCCTTCAGGATCCGGCCGGCGCCCCGCGCCGCCGTGGTGGCGCGCCCTAGGGTGGTGCGCCCAACGGTCTTGCGCCCCACGAAGGCGTCCAGAAGCGTTACTCCCACGGAGATGGCCGTCTGCAGCTTCTGCTGCCTGGCCTGTTCTTTTTCGCGATCGACCGCCTGCTCTGCGCGCCGGATGCGGTCCTGCAGCGAGGTGATGCGCGCGGCGTAACGGCGGCGGATCTGTTCGAGCAGCTGGTCGCGCCGTTCGTGGCCGGTTTGCTGCAGCCGTATCCGGAAGTCCCTCTCCGACTCAGCCGGGTCGGAGACAACGCTCAGTGAGGGGCTGCGGAACAGCTTCAGCGTCTGGCTGCGGTACAACCACTCCCTGAAATCTCGGGTCCAGCCCGCGTAGTTCTTCGGTTCCCCAAGGGCCGAGGGAAACGGAGCGAAATCGACGCCGGGTTCGGGTACCGTTTCCAGGTCCCTGTCCCGGACCTCTGTTAGGGAGGCCTCGTCCCAGAGAGGGCGGGCCAGCTGTGGGGAGATATGGGCGAGAAACGAAACCTCCCGTTCCGCGGACAGGTCCGCCTTGGCGTTGACGTAGTATATCTTGGCAATGCCGAGACACACGGCCTCGTACACCAGGGATCGTGCGCTCTCTGGGGCCGCTCGCCGGGGAAGAAAATATTGGGAGACCCCGGGGTTGATTAGGGGGCGTGAGGCCGCTGCAGCCGCTGCTGTCCCGGCCGCGGCTGTCTCTGCCGCCGCCGATGCAGCCCCCGCCCCTGCCGCGGGCAACGGACCTGCGGTGGCCCCTGCCCCTGCCGCGGGGGCCTCGAGCGGCTCCACCAGCCTGCGGATCTGGTCACGGGTCAGCGGTCCCCGGAGGTAGGACATGGCCCAGCGGCTCTCGAACAGGACCGGGCGGTCCTCGTGAACATTGTTCATCAGAAAGACCCGGTTGCCCAGACCCGCCAGGATTTGCCCCATCTGACGGCGATCGAAACGCGCTCCCGCCCCCGCCTGTGATCCCTGCAGGCCGTCCAGCACCCGCGCCTGATCCCGTTCGGTCTGCAGACGGCCGATGAACCAGGTGCCGGTGTTGGACAGGGCTTTGTAGTCCAGATCTACGGGATTCTGCGTGGCCAGGACGATACCCAATCCGAAGGCCCTGGCCTGCTTGAGCAGCGTCAGCAGCGGCGCCTTCGAGGGAGGATTGGCGACCGGGGGCAGGTAGCCGAAAATCTCATCCATGTACAGCAGGGCGCGCAGGCTCGTGGTGCCCGACTGCAAGCGCATCCAGCCCACCACCTGCAGCAGAAGCAGCGAAACGAAGAACATGCGCTCGGCATCCTCGAGATGGGCGATAGAGAAGATCGCTACCCGCGGCTTGCCTCGGGGGCCGTGCAGCATGCGTTTCAGGTCGATCGGCTCCCCCTCGGTCCAGGCCTTCATGGTCGGTGCGGCCAGGAAGTTGTTGAGCTTCACGGCCAGCTCGTGACGGTCACCGGTCGGGAAGAAAGCCTCCAGATCGAACACGCCGATTCGCGGGAACGGCGGTGTCTGGACTTCCCGGATGAGCTGCGCGATATCCAGGTTACGACCCTGCTGCCAGGCCGCTTCCAGGATCGAAGAAAGCAGGATGTGCTCCCGGCTCTGCAGCGGATCGGCATCGAGACCCAGCAGATCCAGCAGGCTGGTGACGGTGGTACTGATCCGCTCTCGCAGCAGGTCGGGATCTTGCAGGATCGTGCCGGCGGGTGCGTCGAAGGAGCGCAGGATGGAAACCGGGACTCCGGCGCTGCTGCCGGGAGTGTAGATGACGAACTCCGCCGCCTCCCGCAGTCGCCGGATGCGCTCCCCGTCCTGCCCCCATTCGGCCAGTCCGCTGCGCCACAGGGAGGCCTGCTCACCCGCGTACTCGGCCGGGCTCAACCCCTTCTTGCGGGCATCGTCTTCGTTGATCCAGGGAAGGAAGTCCTCCGGCTTGAGATCCGGAAAGGTCAGCAGGAGGTTGGCCAGATCCCCCTTGGGATCGATCACGATGGCCGGGACGGAGTCGAGGGCCGCCTCCTCCAGCAGGCCGATGCACAGGCCCGTCTTGCCGCTGCCGGTCATACCCACGCATACCGCGTGGGTCAACAGGTCCTTCGAGTCGTACAGCACGAGGGGCCCACGCTCTCCGGCTGCGCCCCCTGTTTCACGACCCAGGTAGAACACCCCAAGCCCCTCGAACTCTTGCATGGTACAGATATCGTATCACGGCCGGTCGGGGCTGTCCATGATGCCCGACCTGCCGATCTCAGGCTTTGCAGAGACGGCGTCCGATCATGGGAATTGGCGGATATTTTGTCTATGCGAATTGGCTGTTGCGTCAATATTAAATCTCTACGAAATAGAAGTCGTTGTCTTCCTTCCGCAAAGGCTGTACTCTAATGCTATAGCAAAAAAACACGGAGGTAGAATTATGGTCAACTACAATCTCAAAGAAATCGAAGGTATTGGTCCGGCAAACAGCAGAAAGATGCAGACCGCAAAGATCCAGACCGTAAGGGGGCTACTGAAAAAGGGCGGCACCCCCAAGGGGCGCAAGGAGCTGGCGGAACGGACCGGGCTCAGCGAATCCGTCATTCTCAAGTGGGTCAACATGGCCGATCTGTTTCGCGTCAACGGCGTAGGCAAGCAGTATGCCGAGCTGCTGGAAAAAGCCGGGGTGGACACGGTCAAGGAGCTGCGCAACCGCAGGGCGGACAACCTGGTGGCCAAACTCGCAGAGATGAACAAGGCCGGCGGCAGGAGGCTCGTCAGGCAGTTGCCGGGTTTGAAGCGGGTACAGGGCTGGATCGACGAAGCGAAAAAACTTCCCCCGGCCGTGCGTTATTGAGAAAACCGACGGCGCCTTGCTGGCTTGGGCGGCCCCTTTTAATCCTTCGGTTTACGGCGGGGCCTGGGGCGTGAATCGGGCAGACGGATCGTGCGCTCCGGGCTCCAGGTCCACCCGGGCATGGAGGAGACCACCTCTTTGATCTGCTCCTCGGCGGCTTCGACAAGCAGCATTCGCGCCGAGTCGTCGAGGACGGTCATTTGGGGTGCGGAGCGGATGCGCTTTACGTCTACCGCCGGTTTGGGCCCCGTACCGGTGAAACGCAGGATATACCGTCCCATCTTTTATGCTCCTATCGAATCAGACCCTGGCCCTCGTACAGGCTGCCGAACCCGAGGGTTTTAGCACGTCTCAGCACGGCCCGGGCCATTGCCTCCGAACGGGCCGAATCTCGCGGAAGGCCGAGCAGCTCTGGCCGGCCGGACAGAAACGCCGCCGCCGCACCCACGGCCGCCGGGCAGGCCATCGAGGTGCCGTCCAGGACCGCGTGTCCCCCCGGGTAAGTCGAGATGATACCCACCCCCGGGGCAGTCAGATCGAGCTCCGGCCCCACGTTGGTGAAGGCGGCCAGGAAGTTCTTCTTATCCGTGCCGTAGGGTGAGGCGACCTCTCCCGTTTGGGTCGTGCCGGCGGGAAATGTGCCCTTACGCCCCATGGCCGAAACAGCCAGCGACAGCGAGTAGGAAGCCGGAAAGCTAACGGGCTGGCGCCGTTCGTTGCCCGCGGCCGCGATCACCAGGCTTCCCCGTGAGCGGGCGTACTGGATGGCCGACTCGATGGCCTCGTCCGCCGGACCGCCGCCCAGACTCAGGTTGATCAGGTCGCAGCCGTCCTCCACCGCGCGATCGATGGCCTTCGTGATTGAGTAGTTGGTAGCCGAATCGCTGTCCTGAGCGAACACACGGTAGCTGCGCAGGTTCACGGCCGGGGCCAGGCCCCGCACCCCCTCCGGTGGCCGGCCGCGGGCGGCGATTATCCCGGCCACGTGGGTGCCGTGCCCCCTGCCGTTGTCCCCGAACTCCGACCTGTCCTCACCGACGACCGTGTTCTCCCCGCCGTCGACGTCCAGGTCGGGGTGCTCCGCGATCCCCGTGTCGACCACCGCCACCTTGATGCCCGCCCCCGCCTTCGGGGAGGCGGCAACGTAGAAGTGGCGCAGGCAATCCACGTAATCCAGAGACAGGGGTACCAGGGTAATGCGGGTGCCGGAGCTCACGGTGATGTTCTTCCTCAAGCAGGACCAGAAATTTTTTTCGGGGTAGATATACAGCCGCTTCAGCTTCGGCGAGGCGGAACCGAGGGCCAGGCTCACTTCCCCTTTGGTGTTGGTCCATCCCTGGGCCCCGATCCGCTGCTCGAAATCGGTGAAGGCCACCACCAGCGCACCCGCCACCGGGGTTCCGTCCTTGCGGGAGACGATGCGCAGTCTGACTTTGACGGCGGCCTTGGCGGCTGCCGCCCTGGTTTCCACGAGCAGGCGGGGCGCCACTGCCGGGCGGAAAAAGGCGAGCGGGACAAGGCGCAGGCCGGGCTGACGAGACCTCAAGGCTGAAAGAGCCGCCGGAGCGATTTCCACCAGCTTGGCCCCGTACTCGCTTACGGAGTCCAGCAGGCGCAGCTCCATGCCCGGAACCTCGGTCAGACGGAAAGGCCGGAGAGGACCGGTCCGGACGGTCAGCTTACGTAAAAATCTGCCGGTCGCCGCCTCGATGGACGGGGAGGGCACCCGGATCCCCTGAATCGGAAGAACGATGAACTGATCGAAGCCCGTCTTACCCATCCGCTCACCTCCCGGTAGCCGGCACGCCTCACGGCGGAGACTAAGCCCGCGCTTTGAGTATAGACGCTTCGGCAGGCCGGGGCAAGCGCGCCGGCGGTCAGCAGGCCGGGATCATTCCATCTTTGACACTCTGCGGCCATTCGGTTTAGAATCCCTCCATGACAGATCCGACACGACCGGAAAACATCGAGGAAATCATCGATTTCGCCATCCGGCGGGAGAGGGAAGCCCAGGACACCTACCTGAGCTACGCCCGGGAGACGCAGCGACGGAGTTTCAGCGAGCTGCTTCTAACGATGGTCGAGATGGAGAAGGAGCATGAGCGCAAGCTGGTCGAGCTCAAGCAGGGGCGTCGGGGGCTCGAGTCGTTCACTCCGCCGAAGGGGGAGGACCTGGGGCTGTCGGAAATGCTGGTCGAGGTTCCCTTTTCTCCGACCATGGATTACGGAGATTTCCTCATCCTGGTGATCCGCAGGGAGCGCGAGGCCGAACAGCTGTACCGTAAGCTGGAGGGTATGACAACCAGCGCGGATGTGCGGAGCATGTTCGCATTGCTTGCCGATGAGGAACGCAAGCACCGGGATTGGGCCCAGGAACGCTACGACGAGGATATTCTGAAAGAAAATTAGCCGCATTTCGGAGGCATTCGTGTACAAAGCCGTTGATCCCAAGCTCAGTTTTCCCAAGATGGAGGAGGGAATTCTCGAGTTCTGGCAGAAACAAAATATATTCGAAAAATCGATCCGGCAGCGGGAGGGGCGGGAGGAATACGTGTTCTACGACGGGCCTCCCTTTGCCACCGGCCTGCCTCATTTCGGACATTTCGTGCCCGGCACGATCAAAGACATCATCCCCCGCTACAAAGCGATGCAGGGGTTGAAGGTCGAGCGCCGCTTCGGCTGGGACTGTCACGGTCTGCCCGTGGAGTACGAGATGGAGAAGGAGCTGGGAATCTCTGGCAAGAGGCAGATAGAGGAGTACGGGATCGCCCGCTTCAACGAGGACTGCCGTTCGATCGTGCTGCGCTACACCTCCGAATGGCGCAGCGTCATCACGCGCCTGGGCAGGTGGGTGGATTTCGATAATGACTACAAGACCATGGAACCGGACTACATGGAGTCGATCTGGTGGATCATGCAGGAACTGTGGAACCGGGAGCTGCTGTACGAGGGGTTCTATATCCTGCCCTACTGCCCGCGCTGCTCCACCGCCCTGTCCAACTTCGAGCTCAACCTGGGCGGCTACCAGAACGTGCAGGATCCCTCGATCACGGTGAAGTTCAAGCGCCTCGATGAGCCGGACAGCTACTTCCTGGCCTGGACAACCACGCCCTGGACCCTTCCATCCAACCTCGCCCTGGCCCTGGGCCCGGAAATCGAATACGCGAAGGTAGCCGACGGGAGCGACCAGTACATCCTGGCCGAAGAGCGGCTGCCTACCTACTACAAGAGTCCCGGCGAGTATCGCGTGCTCAAGCGATACAGGGGAAAGCAGCTGGCCGGCATCGAATATGAGCCGCTGTTTCCCTACTTCGCCTCCCTTAGGGAAAAAGGAGCGTTCCGCACCTACGTCGCGGATTACGTCTCCACCGAAGAGGGGACCGGGATCGTCCATACCGCTCCCGGATTCGGGGAGGATGACTACTCCCTGCTCAAGGATACCGAGGTGCCCACGGTTTGTCCGGTGGATGCCGAGGCGCGCTTCACCGAAGAGGTGACCGACTATCAGGGCCTTTTCGTCAAGGAGGCGGACAAGCGGATCATCAAGGATCTGAAAGCCAGGGGCGCTGTGGTCCATCACTCCACCTACCTGCACGCCTATCCGCACTGCTGGCGCTGCAGCTCCCCCCTGATCTACCGGGCCATTTCTTCCTGGTTCGTCAACATCCAGAAGATCAAATCCAGCATGCTCGAGGCCAACAGCCGGGTCTTCTGGGTACCGGGCCACATCCGGGACGGACGGTTCGGCAAGTGGCTCGAGGGGGCCAGAGACTGGGCGATCTCGAGAAATCGCTACTGGGGTAATCCCCTTCCCATCTGGAAATGCGAGGACTGCGGGCACCAGAAGTGTATCGGCAGCCGGGCGGAACTGGAGAAGCTGTCCAAGCAGAAGGTCACGGATCTGCACAAGCATTTCGTGGACGAGATCACCTTTCCCTGCACCGAAGGCTGCGGCGGTACCATGCGGCGCATCCCGGAGGTGCTGGACTGTTGGTTTGAATCCGGTGCCATGCCCTATGGCCAGAACCACTACCCCTTCGAGAACCGGGAGCATTTCGAGGCCAACTTTCCCGCGGACTTCATCTCCGAAGGTCTGGACCAGACCCGGGGTTGGTTCTATACCCTGACCGTCCTGGCCGCGGCGTTGTTCGACAAACCCGCCTTCACCCACTGTATCGTCAACGGCCTGGTGCTGGCCGAAGATGGAAAGAAGATGTCCAAATCGGCCAGGAACTACACGGACCCGATGGAGGTGATGAACGAGTTCGGAGCCGACGCTCTGCGCCTGTTTCTGATGGACTCCGCCTGCGTAAAAGCAGAAGACCTGCGCTATTCCGATTCGGGAGTCAAAGAGGTGCTGAAAAACGTGATCATTCCCCTGTGGAACTCCTACAGCTTCTTCGTTACCTACGCCAATATCGACAGGGTGCGGCCGGACAGGGCGCCCGAAAACCCCGAAAATCCCATGGACCGCTGGATCCTCTCGGAGACTCAAGCGTTGGTCCGGCAGGTCACCGAGCAGATGGAGCTGTACGACCTGCAGAAGGGGATCGATCCGATCATCGAGTTCATCGATTCCCTGAACAACTGGTACATCCGCCGCTCCCGGCGCAGGTTCTGGCGACCCGAGAAAAAAATCGACGTGGACAAACGCCAGGCCTACCAGACGCTGTACTCGGTTCTGATTACCCTGATGCAGGTGGCCGCTCCCTTCATCCCCTTCATCACAGAGGAGATCTACAGGAACCTGAAGGCCAAAGAACTGCCCGAATCGGTTCATCTGACCGATTTTCCGACCTATGACCCCTCTCGGAGGAATCCGGAGCTGGAGGAAAAGATGGGCCTGACCCGCCGGGCCGTCTCCATGGGCAGGGCCCTGCGCACCTTGCACAGCCTGAAGATCCGGCAGCCCCTCAAGGCTCTGCATCTGGTAACCAAGGATCAACGGGAGAAACGCATCCTCATCGAAATGGAGGAGTTGATCAAGGATGAGCTGAACGTGCGCAGCGTCGTATTTCGTGAGAACGAGGAAGAGCTGGTCGAGTATACGGCCAAGCCGAACTACAAGATCCTGGGAAAACAGCTGGGCAAGGATATGAAAGCGGCGGCGGCGCGGATAGAGGGGCTGTCGATGCGGGAGATCCAGTCATTGCTGGAAGGAGCCACCCTGTCGATCGAGGTCGGGGACCGGGTTTTCGACCTGACCGAAGAGGGAGTCATCATTGCCAGGACCGAGAGGGAGAATCTGAAAGTTCTCAATGAGGGTTCTCTGACCGTAGCTCTGGATTCGGAGCTGACCGAGGAGCTCATCCAGGAGGGGATGGCCCGGGATCTGGTCCGGGGAATTCAGAATCTGCGCAAAGAGCTGGACCTGGAGGTGACCGATCGGATCGAGCTGGCCCTGTTCGGCACCGAGCAGGTGAAGCGGGCCGTGGAGCTGAACGAGGACACGTTGAAAAGCGAGACCCTTGCCGTTTCCTGGAAGTGGAAAAAACAGGAAGGGGCGGCGGAGATCGACTGCGGGCAGGAGACATGCTTCGTTTCCGTGAAAAAAGCAGCCGATCCCGGCTAGTCCGCTCTCAGGCGCTGCGGCTCCTCCCCGCCCTCTCGCTGTGCTCATTGCTCCTGCTGTCCTGCGCGACCGTTCCCCCTCCGCAACCGGCAGCCGGCTGGCTCGGTGTTCTGCCCCCCCTGACTCCGGATTCATTATACGCGTCGGTGGATGTGGCTTCATCCTGGAACGTGCTGAAGGTCCTGGCCGAAACCACCGGCAGTGAAACAGAACAGCTGGAGCGGATAATCGGCAATCTGGACCGCGTTCACGCCCGCATCCGCCTCTCTCCGGGCGAGTCGCCGGAGCAGGCGCCCGAGTTCTCCCTGATCGCTCTGGGCAAGTTCTCTCCCGGTCCCGTGGTTCGTCAGCTCAATCGTGACCCGTCCTGGGAGCGGGTCATGCTGGAGCTACTGCCCGGCCGGGATTCCACAAGCTCCCACTGGTCGTACCGAACCTACTGGCGGAAGGAGGAGCTTCAGATCGCCGTGCCCGAGCGGGGGATTCTGTTGGTATCCGGTGGCGATCCCGCGGGTGCCGAAGACCTGCTGCGACGCCTGCATTCCCCCCGACCGCAGCCGCTCCCGGTTCAAGCTCGGGGAGCGCCGGAAAGCGCGGATATCTTCTTCTACATTCCCGATCCGGTAGCCCTGGCCGCTTCACGCCGGTCTGTGTCCACCTCCCAGGATCCCGGAGCCCTTTTACAGAACCTTCCCATCCGCCAGGGCTGGATCAGCGCCCGGTGGTACGCCTCCGACCCTTCGGTTGCACAAGAGCAACGAGAGGGGTATGAGGTGGAGGTCGTGTTTCTGCTTGCCCGGCTGGAAAATCCCCGCTCCGTGGAGCGGCTGCTGCGGTTGATGCTGACCCTCTGGCTGCGCAAGTGCCAGGTGGAAAATCCCGTGGAAAAGCTGAAAGCCGTGACAATCCGCGCCGAATCAGAATCCGTCCGAATCGAATCGCTTTTTCTTTCTTCCGGGGAGATCGCCGCCTTTATCAAAAGCCTGCTCCCCGAGAACCTCGCCAGCGGCGGGCTGCCGTGAGCGCGGATCTGGTCGTGGTCGATTACAGCGCGGGGAATCTGCGCAGCGTGGAAACGGCCCTCCAGCATCTGGAAGTGCGTTACAGGGTCTCGAGCAGCCCGGAGGAGGTAGCTGCGGCGCAGCGGCTGATCGTGCCGGGAGTAGGGGAGGCCCGGGCCGCCATGGAGCAGCTCTCCGCAACCGGACTGGATCGGGCCATTGATGAGTTCCGGCGGGCGGGACGACCCCTGCTGGGGATCTGTCTGGGCTGCCAGATCATCTTCGATCGATCCGCGGAGCGCAGCACCCGCTGCCTCGGTTTCCTGGCCGGAACCGTCGAGCGTTTCACCCCCGAGCCCGGGCGAAAGGTACCCCACATGGGCTGGAACCGGGTTTTTCGAAGGCGCCCTCATCCCCTGTTTGACGGAATCGCCGACGGCGCTTTCTTCTACTTCGTTCATTCCTACTACCCGCAGCCGGCGAAAGCGGAGGTGGTGATCGGGGAGTGCGAGTACGGGCCGCGTTTCGCCGCCGCAGTAGCCAGGGACAACCTGGCGGCCTGTCAGTTCCATCCGGAGAAATCCGCCGAAAACGGCCTGCGGCTGCTGGCCAACTTCCTGGGCTGGAAACCGTGAGAGCGTAGCATGCTGGCCAAGCGAATCATCGTCTGCCTCGATGTCCGGGACGGGCAGACAACCAAGGGGGTGCGCTTCCGGGACAACCGGGATATCGGCGACCCGGTGGAGATGGCCCGCAGCTACTACCAGCAGGGGGTAGACGAGCTGGTCTTCTACGATATCACCGCTTCCGCCGAGCGCCGCCGGATCTTCATCGATGTGGTCGAGCGGGTGGCCCGTGTGATCTTCGTGCCCTTCGCAGTGGGCGGCGGTATCTCCTCGGTCGGGCAGATGCGGGAGGTGCTGCTTGCCGGAGCCGAGAAGGTAAGCGTGAACTCCCAGGCGGTTCGCAATCCCCGGCTCATCGCCGACGGGGCCGAGCGGTTCGGCAGCCAGTGCGTGGTGCTGGGACTGGACGCCGCCCGGGATCCGCAGATGCCCAGCGGCTACCGGGTGTTCATAGACGGAGGTCGGTTGGCCACGGAACTGGATGCGCTCTCCTGGGCTAAGGAGGCGCAGCGGTTGGGAGCCGGCGAAATCGTGCTCAATTCCATCGATGCCGACGGCAGCCTGGACGGCTATGAGCTGACCCTGACCCGCCTGATCTCGGAAAATATGTCCATCCCAGTGGTGGCCTCCGGAGGAGCCGGCCACCCCCGGCACCTGCAGGAGGTGTTCGAGCAGGGGAGGGCGGACGCGGCCCTGGTGGCCTCCATGGTTCACTTCGGCACCTACTCGGTCGGACAGATCAAGAGCTACCTCAGGGACCGGGGCATCCCGGTACGCCTGGAGTAGCGCCTGCGGCCTGTTTGTCATTCACAAGTGCTGATTTATTCCCTGTCCCCGTCGGTTCGTACACCTCGCGCTTGCCCAGGAGCCGAGATCGGATTACTTTGTAACCCATGAAAGCGATACAGATACAGAAAAACGGCGGACCCGAGGCCATGGCCCTGGCCGAGCTGCCCGTTCCGGAAGCCGCCGCCGGACAGGTGGTCGTCAAGGTCGAGGCCGCCGGTGTCAACTTCATCGACGTCTATCAGCGTAATGGATTGTACCCCGTGCAGCTGCCCTACGTCCTGGGTGTGGAGGGTTCCGGGACCGTGAGCGAGGTCGGTTCGGGGGCCGGCACCCTTGCGGTCGGTGATCGGGTGGCCTGGGCCGCAGGCCCCGGCACCTATGCCGAATACGTGGCCGTGCCGTCCGACAAGCTGGTCAAGGTACCGGAGGCGATCGGTTTCCCCGAGGCCGCGGCGGCTATGCTCCAGGGCATGACTGCCCACTACCTGGCCCTAGAAACCTATCCGATCAAGAAAGGGGATACCGTGCTGGTCCACGCCGCGGCCGGAGGGGTGGGACAGCTGCTCGTGCAGGTGGCCAAGCGCAGGGGAGCCCGCGTCCTGGCCACGGTATCCACGGAGCAGAAGGCCGAGCTGGCCCGCAAGGCCGGGGCCGACCAGGTGATTCTCTACACCCAAACGGATTTCGTGGAGGAGGTCAAACGAATGACCGGGGGCGCCGGCGTCCATGCCGTCTACGACTCGGTCGGCCAGACCACCTTCCTCAAGAGCCTGGACTGTCTCAGCCGGCGGGGAACTCTGATTAGCTTCGGCCAGTCCAGCGGCAAGATCCAGCCGATCGAACCGGCCATCCTCGGGGCCAAGGGATCCCTCTACCTGACCCGGCCCTCCCTGTTTCACTACATCGCGGATCGGGTCAGCCTGGAGCGAAGAGCCTCAGATGTGTTGGGCTGGATCGCCAAGGGTGAGCTGGTCCTGCACATCGGGGAGAAGTTGCCTCTGGCCGAGGCCGCCGAAGCCCATCGCCGACTGGAGGCGCGTAAAACAACGGGCAAGGTGCTGCTTATTCCTTAGCCGGATGTTCCGAAGAATAATAATCGGAGCCGATCAGAAAACGGCGCAGGTTCGCGGCTTGCAGCGGGATCGAGACGGGTGGAATCGGGCTATTACTCCGACTGTATTTCTTGGATCACCGACGCGATGTGATCGAGGTGTCGTGTTTCTCCCAGCAGCACTTCTTGCGGAAGTTGTATCGATCGCGTGTAAACATCCACTACCACGGGGAACGAAGAATCACCGGATGCCTGCCGTCCCCAATTTGCGCGGGAATAGTCGATCCCTTTTCGCAGACTCTGTTCCCGGAAGCAGATCAGTCGGTGCAGTGGCGGATAGCAATCAACGGTAGGTATTCCGGCTGATTTCAACCTGCGCGAAAACTCCTCCTTTGTAATGCCGGAGAACTCGTCAGGATCGAAGACGAATGGATAGACATAGTAACCGAGCTCTTCCGTTCCAGCCGTGGGTTTCATCACCTGAATACCTCGGATGTTGTTCAACTTACGCGTGAGGTACCGGGCATTCTCGTTACGAATCCGGTGTTGTTCGGGGAATCGTTTCAACTGTATTCGAAGAACCGCGGCCTGGAGCTCCGACATCCTGTAGTTGCTGCCGTACTCGTAATGTTCGTAGAAATAATCACCGATATGACGACCGCAATCCGATAGACTGTAGATTCGCTTCGCCAGCTCATCATCGTTGCATACGATCGCACCGCCTTCACCGGCCGTCATGATCTTTGAGGCCTGGAAGCTGAAAGTGCCCGCATCCCCCCAATTCCCGACCCTCCTGCCTTTGAATCTGGATCCATGCGCGTGCGCGCAATCTTCGACAATGCTGAGATCATGTTTAGCGGCGATGCTGCACAGTCTCTCCATATCAACCGGATTGCCGCCGAGATGAACTGCAACTATCGCCCTGGTACGCTCGCTTATGAGATTTTCAAGTTTATCAACATCCATTACGAATGTCTCGGGATCGATATCACAAAAGATAGGAACCGCATTCGTGGCAATCACGGCGCTCGCCGAAGCCACGAAAGTGTAGTCCGATACGATCACCTCGTCCCCCAGGCCAATGCCCAAGCCCATCAGGGCGACCTCGATCGCAACCGTACCGTTACAGACGGCTAGGCAGTGCTTGGACTCCTGGAACGAGGCGAATTCCTTCTGGAACGCCCAGACATTTTTGCCGGCATGCGCTGAAGGCGCACCGGCCCACCAATTTCCCGATCGAATGACCCCCTCGACACAGTCTAGGTCGTCTCTGCTCCAGATCGGCCAATCGGGAAACTTCGCTTTCCCTTTTTTCTCCGCGGGTGCACCTCTCATGCAAACGCCTCCTCAGATATTCCGTAACACGAATGTGTAGTGTACGGCAAGTCGGACCGTACGCGATTCATCGCTTGTAGCGGGAATACGAATCAAAACCTACGACCAGAATGCTGAATTTCCTCTTGGATCCGTCGTTCATCGTTCTTCTCGGTGATCAGGTATCCCTAGACAAGCCGCCTGGAACGATCGTGACTCCAGGTCGTAGCTCCAAGTATAGCTGAAGAACCTTTCGTTGATAAGCGAGGGATCGTTGGCGAGCTGCCCGGTACCCGACTCACTCGCGAGCTGCTACTCCCCGCCCGGATCGGTCACCCGTCCCATGAACAGGATGCCGCCGATGACCGTGGAGCTGCCTCCGCCCCTGACCATCAGCACATCGCCCTCCCGGATGTCGCGCGCCTCCACCCGGCGGCCGTGGACCGTTGCCACCGCTTCGCCGGGGGGCAGGTCCATGGGTACGCGTCGGGCCTCCAGATCCGCACCCCGCGCCACGAGAAAGGGGTGGTTCCAGGTCGCCTCGATCGCTTCGATCGGCACGAGCCCCTTCGGCGTGGGCACCGGAGTGCCGGCGGGAAAACAGCCGCCCACGGTCACCGCAGCCGCCTCGGTGCCCTGTTTGTTGACCTCCACGAAGGCCTTGTGTACGAAAATCTGGATCGACAACCAATTGGCATAGGGTCCGATTCCCGGGAACTCCGCCTTGGATGGATCCAGCGCGCGAACGATCCCCAGGTGCCGGAGGCTTCCGTCTTTTATCAAATCGAATTCCGAGGTCATCTTGAATCGGGGCAGGTACACGTAGACATCCTGTTTGGACAATTCTTCCTGCCAGGATGCGATATTCGCTGAGGTCATCCGTTCTTCAAGGGAGGGAAGGCCCTGTGGATCCTCCGGCAGCACGATGGTCATGGACAGGTCGCCCCCTTGGTAGGGCAGCTGCAGGATCTGGGCAGAGTCGGTCCAGCCGAAGCGGAAGCGGCCCAGCTGGAACATCATGGGTACTTCGATCGTGTCATCGTCCAAACGGTGAAAGGGCATGCTCCGGGTCTTGGCTTCGTCGAACTGCCGGATCCAGTCGCCTTTGAAGAAGATCGCGTGGGCCAGAAGCAGGTGCGTTTCCATGTCCAGCTCCCAGTTCACGATTTCCTCGATTCTTCCGTTCGTCTTCTCCTCCGCCCAGGCGTTGATCTGTTTGCGCACAGCCTCGGCTTCGGTTCTGTAGTCCACCTGGTAGATTTCGGCGAGATAACGCTCGGCCAGCTGCTCGGCCGTCTCACCGGCCGCACCGCCGTACATCAGGGCCAGAACCGTGTAGATGCTGTACGGGGAGAAGAACAGGTTCTTTCCCTCCTCCCCCATCTGCCGGTACAGATCGACGGCGAACTCAGTCGCGCTTTGTGCAACCGATTCCTGAGGTGACCGATCCTGGGCAATACCCGGCGGAACGTGAACGATTGCCGCCAGCGCGATCACCACCAAGGCACGGGCAAAGCTATGTCTCATCTTCGGACCTCCTTCACCGGAAGGCGGGAGGTGAGCAGGGGGCGGGACATGCCAATTCTCGCGCTCCTGCGGCGCTACAACAATTCTAGAACGAGGGATTGTCGCCGTCAAGCGCGGCTGGAGGGCGGGTGAGCGTTGGTAACCAACACACAGCTCCCGGTGGGTTGTCTCCGGCTGGAATTTGTAGTAAATTCTCGCCGAAATCTACGAAGTGTTCAGGAGTGCCAGATGCCCACGTACGAGTACGAATGCAGATCCTGCAAACATCGTTTTGAAGAGTTCCAGAGCATCACCGAAGAACCGATCAAGAAGTGCCCCAAGTGCGGGAAAGCTGTTCGCCGGTTGTTCGGGGGCGGCATGGGCATCATCTTCAAGGGAAGCGGTTTCTACACCACGGACTACAAGCGCTCCTCCGCCATTAGCGGCTCCTCCGCTGTCACCGGCGGCAACGGCTCCTCCAAGCCCAAGGATAGCAAGCCGGAGACCAAATCCACCTCCGGCGAAAGCAAGAGCTCATCCGGCGAATCATCCGGCGACTGAAACCTCGCTTTCCTCCACGGCTGTGCTCAGCAGATCCTCCAAATCGAGTGACCGGAAGGCGCTGACCATCCTGTCGATCCTTGGACGGACTTCCGGATGTTGAGGGGCAAACAGGGTGCAGCAATCCTCATAGGGCAGAATCGAGGTCTGGTACGTTCCGATATCCTGAGCCGCCCGGACGATCTCCTCTTTATCCATTCCGATCAGAGGGCGAAACAGGGGCAGCCCCGTGTAGCTTCCGGTGAAGTGCAGACTCTGCACGGTCTGGCTGGCTACCTGCCCGAGACTCTCCCCGGTCACCAGGCAGTCATGGTCATGCAGATGGGCCAGGCGATCGGCAATCGCCATCATGGCCGCCCGTACCAGGAGGGTGGTCGCCTCTTTTCGGGCCAGGCCGTTGATCTTCAGCTGTATGGCGGTGAACGGCACCACCCAGAGGCTCAAGCCCGTAATGTAGCCGGAGAGAATCCCGGCCAGCTGTTGTACCTTCTCCCTGGCCTGCTCGGAGGTGTAGGGGGGCGTGTGAAAGTACACGGCGTCCAAGGCAAGACCCCTCTTGGCCATGAGGTAGCCGGCTACCGGCGAGTCGATTCCCCCCGACAGCAGGAGCAAGCCCCGGCCGCTTACGCCCGACGGAAGTCCGCCGGGAGCCTTGATCTGCGGTCCGTATAGGTAGACCCGGCTGCGGACCTCGACCTGGAGGATCCAATCCGGCCGGTTCAGATCGACCCGCAGGTCGGGATAGCGGCTGCGCAGATGATCGCCCAGGATGCAGCAGATCTCATAGGAGCTGTGGGGAAAGCTCTTGTCGGATCGACGGGTTTCGATCTTGAAGCGTTTGCCTCGGCTGGCCGCCAATTCTTCAGACAGCAGAGTGGAGGCCTTTTTGATCTCTTCGATATCCTGAGCCACGACGAGGCTCTTGGCAAAGCCGACGATCCCGAAGGTGCGGGCCAGGGTATTTTCGATCGTCCGTGCAGACTCCTCCAATTTTTGCCCGGCGGGGGGATACAGGTACAATCGGCCCCACTCCCTGCGAAGCCGTATAGGCACGGCGGCGAGCTTCGAACGAATGTCTTCCCGAAGCCGTGCCTCGAACTCGCCCCGGTTCTTCCCCTTGAGCGAGAGCTCGCCGTATTTGATCAGGTAGAGGGAGTCCATGCTCAACCCCTGGTGGCCTTTATGAGCTCCGGGACCCTGCGCGCGAGCGCCCCGGCCAGAGCCGACAACTCGGCGCTGCCCACGCCCGGCCCCGTGGAAACGCGCAGGGCGGAGAAAGCCATCCGCCGCGGGATACCCATGTTCTCCAGCACCCGGAAGCGGTCCTTCTTCTTCGAGGAGCAGGCCGATCCGGTGGACACTATGAACCCCTCCTCCTCTAAAACACGGACCAGCACTTCTCCGGGTATAGGGGGGATGGCGAGATTGAGTATGTAGGGCGAGTAATCCCCGGCTCCGCCGGCGGGGCGATCTGCCGGGATCAGTGCTACGCCGGGAAGCCGTTCGAGTTCTTCGATCAAGGTCCTCCCGGCCGCTTCGGCGCGTCTGAGATTTTCTTCCATCGCGCCGAGGGCTTTCTCCGCGGCCAGAACGAAACCAAAGATCCCGGGTAGGTTTTCCGTGCCCGGTCTCATGCCGTACTCCTGCCCGCCGCCGCTGAAGAGGAACTGCTGCATCCGTCCCCCGCGCACGAACAGGGCGCCGGCTCCCCGGGGCCCGCCTATCTTATGGGCGCTCAAGGCCGCGCTGTCCACGTCGAGCCGGCAGGGGTCGAAGGGGATCTTACCGAAAGCCTGGACCGCATCGCTGTGCAGCAGAATCTTCTTGCCGCTGCGCTTCTGGTAGTCCCGGACCGCTTCGGCGATTTCACCTACAGGCTGAACCCTGCCGGTTTCATTGTTTACAAGCATCACCGCTACCAGAACGGTTCGATCATCCAGGGCGGAGAGAATGCGCTCGGGATCGATCCTTCCGGTAGAATCCGCCGCTACCTGGGTGACCTCGAACCCCAGCCGCTTCAATGTTTGGGCGGGTTCGTAGATGGAGGGATGCTCGATTCCGCTGACGAGGATGCGGCGGTCCTGCTTCTTGTGCAGGAGGGAAAAAAGAACCATGTTGTTCGACTCGGTTGCACCGGAGGTGAACACCACCTCGGATGGGTTGCAGCCGAGCAGGTCGGCCATCCGGCGCCGGCAGTCGCCCAGGCGTTTTTCCGCCTCCCGCCCCGGACCGTGCGCGGCTGAAGGGTTTGCGTAGATCGTTTGCGCGATCCGCTGAACTTGTCCCTGGATTTCCGGATCCGGTGGAGCCGTGGCTGCCCAGTCGAGGTAAATCGAACTCATGGTTGATAACTATTTTAGGAAATATAGTGAAAATGGAAAGGGCAATCAACAAGGCCTGAAACAACAACGCCCGTGTGCTTGCCCAATTGTTATAAACGAGTTATGCTATATAGTAATATGGCAAATATCGACGAACTAGCGTCAATGATGAAAGCCTGCGGACACCCTCTGCGGCTGAAGATACTCTGTGCCATTCAATTGGGCGAGGAAACCTGCGTGTCGGAGCTGTGGAACTGTCTGGAGCAGTCCCAGCCGGTGGTCTCCCAGCATCTGGCCGTGCTGAAACGCAGGGGAATCGTAAGCTCCGAGGTGCACGGCAACAAGCGGGTGTACAAGGTAAGCGATCCCTTTATCCGTACCCTGGTTAGCACGATGGCCGATTCGGTCGACGAGCTCAAAGAAAAGATTAAGAGCATCCAGAAGGATCGCTCGTGATGGTTAACGGGTTTTTTTTCGTCGGGATTCTGTTCCCGGCACTGTTCATATTTCTGATCTTCCGGTTCGGCATACGCTTCTTCAATGAGCTGTTCAACAACCCAAGTCGCCTCAACTCCCGGGAGCGCTGGCGGCTGCACGATGGATTCGACTTCTCCCCTCCCGCCAGGGCGCGGGGTATCGAAAATCGGATCTTCCGGATCGCCTTCGAACACGCGGGCAGGTTGACCATCTCCGATATCGTCCTGGAGACGGATTTGGGCATCCGGGAGGCGGAGGAGGTGATCAACGGCATGGTCGACGGGACGCACGTCCGCATGGAGGTAGAGGACAACGGCCTGGTCGTGTACGAGTTTCCGGAGATCATCTCCCGTCTCGAGAACGAGTAGATGCACGAGTGGGCATTGGCGGACGCCGTGATTTCCACGGTCGAGCGTCTGTACGAGGAAAACGGCCGCAAGCGGGTACTGTCCGTGCAGGTGCTCATCGGGGAACTGCAGCGCATCGAGATGGAGGTGTTTTCGATGGGTTTGCAGAATCTGCTCTCCGAGCGCCCCTTCAGCTACGATGTGTTTCACTTCGAAACAGAAAAGGCGTCGTTTCGCTGCAACGCCTGCGGCAGCGAATGGCTCCTGGAGGAGCATGCGGGCCTGGGGGAGGAGGAGCTGGAGGCGATTCACTTCCTTCCGGAGGCGGCGCACGTGTACATGCGCTGCCCTGCCTGTGGAAGCCCCGACTTTGTCCTGGAGAGGGGACGGGGCGTCACTATCAAATCCATAGACTTGAGCGATGATTGACCCCCGGCTCGATGTGATCGGCAAACGCCTGGAGCCGGTGGGGCGCATCATCCCCGTATCCAGCGCCAAGGGCGGTGTGGGCAAGAGCGTATGCGCAGCCCTCTTGGCCCTGAGCTTCGCCCAGAGAGGGTACCGGACCGGTCTTCTGGATCTGGACTTCCAGGGCGCCTCGGCCCACCTGCTCCTGGACGTCCGGCTGGACTTTCCCGAGGAAGAATCCGGGATCAAACCTCTTCGGGCGGGCAACCTGGATTTCATGAGCTTTGTCGCTTTCAGCCGGGAGCATGCGGTACCGTTGCGGGGCAGCGAAGTCAGTCAGGCGATGCTGGAGCTGTTGGCGATCACGATCTGGGATCCTCTGGATATCCTCCTGATCGATATGCCCCCCGGCATCGGCGACGAGATCTTCGATGTGCTGCGCTATCTGCGGCATCCGGAGTTTCTGGTTGTCACCACGCCGTCCCGGTTGGTACTGCACGTTGTGGAGCGGCTTCTCGCCATGCTCAGTGAATTGAAGGTGCCCATGGTCGGAGTGATCGAGAACATGGTTCGTTCCGGCACCGACTCCCAGGCGGCGCAGCTGGCCGAGACATACGGTACCACCCTGCTGGGCTCGGTTCCCTTCGAGGAGGGCATCGACGATCTTCTGGCGGCGGCTGCTCGGGGGAATCCTCTGCCCGAGACGCTGGCGGACGGCATCCGCTCGATCACAGCCCGGATCGCCCCAGCGGCCCGTTGATTCCACCGGCCGCACTCCCTGTATCCTCAGAAATCCATTCTCACCAGTCAGAAGAAAATCGAGCAAATCTTCAAAAATCCTTTCAGAGGAATATTGTTTAAAACAAAATTTTGATTTAAAATTGAAAAAAAGAACAGCCAATTTCGCAGGCGCTGAACAAAACTTTGGAGGAGGCAATCATGGGCAATTATGTGAACGATGTGATCGAACAGGTGAGCAAACGATATCCCTGGGAAAAGGAGTTCTTGCAGGCCGTTCGGGAGGTGCTCGGCTCTTTGGCCATGGTGGTGGAACGAGATCCCAAGTACCGCAAGGCGGCGATCCTCGAGCGGCTGATCGAACCGGAGCGGGTGATCACCTTTCGCGTTCCCTGGCAGGATGATCGGGGAGACTATCACGTCAACCGGGCCTATCGCATCGAGTTCAACAGCGCCATCGGGCCCTACAAGGGGGGCATCCGCTTTCACCCCTCCGTGAACCTGAGCATCCTCAAGTTCCTCGGTTTCGAACAGACCTTCAAGAACAGCCTCACCGGCCTGGCCATGGGCGGCGGCAAGGGGGGAAGCGACTTCGATCCCAAGGGTAAGAGTGACGAGGAGGTGATGCGCTTCTGCCAGAGTTTCATGAACGAGCTGTTCCGCCACATCGGCGCCAACACGGACGTGCCTGCCGGGGACATCGGTGTGGGTGGCCGGGAGATCGGCTACATGTTCGGCCAGTACAAACGCCTGCGCAACCTCTTCGAAGGGGTGTTCACCGGCAAGGGCTTGAACTGGGGTGGAAGTCTGATCCGCCCGGAAGCCACCGGCTTCGGCAACGTCTACTTCGCCCAGGAGATGCTGGGTACCAAAGACATGAACTTCGAGGGGAAACGGGTGGCGGTGTCCGGTTCGGGAAACGTGGCCCAATACACGATTCAAAAGCTCAACCAGCTTGGAGCCAAAGTGGTGACCCTCTCCGATTCCAACGGAACCATCGTGGATGAGGACGGTGTGGATGAGGAGAAGTGGGAGTTCGTCATGGAGCTGAAGAACATCCGCCGCGGCCGGATCAAGGAATACGCGCAGACCTACAAAAAGGCCAAGTACGCCGAGGGTAAGCGTCCCTGGGGTTTGACCGAGGTGGAGATTGCCCTGCCTTCGGCCACCCAGAACGAGGTGGACCTGGAGGATGCCAAGGCTCTTGTTGAGAAGGGCTGCATCTGCATGTCCGAAGGGGCCAACATGCCCACGACCCTGGAGGCAACGGAGTTTCTGATCTCCAAGGGCGTGCTGTTCGGACCGGCCAAGGCGGCCAACGCCGGGGGCGTGGCCTGTTCCGGTCTGGAGATGGCCCAGAACAGCATGCACATGAGCTGGTCCCGGGAGGAGGTGGATTCCAAGCTGCACAGCATCATGATCAACATCCATCAGGCCTGCCGTCTGGCCGCGGAGGAGTACGGTGCTGCGGGGAACTACGTCAACGGCGCCAACATCGCCGGCTTCAAGAAGGTTGCCGATTCCATGATCGACCAGGGGCTGGTATAGATCTGATTGTGTAGACAAGCGGATTTTGACGGTGGATTTTGCAGCCCCCTGACTAACCGTCCCGTTTGTGCTATCATCCACAACTCAGGGACGGTGCATAAGAAATGCTTGAACCTTTAAAACCTGATACTCGTCGGATGGAGCTACACGCCGCGGAGATCCGCCTCAACGTGATGCGGATGATCATTGGCAAGGGTAAGGGGCACTCGGGAGGCGCCCTCTCCATGGTGGAGATCCTCACGGCCCTGTTTTTCGCCGTGATGCGCCTGGATCCCGACGATCCCCATCACCCGGAGCGGGACCGCTTTCTCCTCAGCAAGGGGCACGCCTGCACCGCCCTTTACGCCACCCTGGCCCAGCGCGGCTACTTTCCCGTTTCCACTCTGGACACCTACTACGACCTCAATTCGTACCTGGGAGGACATCCGGTTCAAGGCCTGCCCGGGGTGGAGCTGGCAACCGGCTCTCTGGGGCACGGTCCCCCCGTCGGATTGGGCATGGCGGTCGCCGCGAAAACGGACGGGAAGAGGCACCGGGTGTTCGTGCTCGTGGGGGACGGGGAGATCCAGGAAGGCGTGGTGTGGGAGTCGGCGCTGTTCGCCGCCCATCACCGGCTGGAAAACTTCGTCATGATCATCGACCGCAACGGTCTGCAGAGCGACGCCGATACCGAAGAGCTCCTCTCCATCGAGCCGATCGCGGACAAGTTCAAAGCCTTCGGTTGGGCCTGCAGAAGCGTCGACGGTCATGATCTGGGTGCGCTTAGCGAAGTGCTCGGGAGCGTGCCTTTCGAAGCGGGTAAGCCCTCTCTGCTGATCGCCAACACGGTGAAGGGCAGGGGCGTCGATTTCATGGAGAACGTGGTGAACTACCACAACACCGGGCCGGCTCCGGGAACGGAAGAGGCCCGGCGGGCGCTGGAGCAGCTGGAGAGAAGGCGGGAGCAGCTTGCCGGGGAGGCCGTCAGTGGCGGCTGAGTGGAGCACCTTCAATCCCCGGGAGCGGTTCGGAAAGGCGGTGGTCGAGCTCGGAACGGAGAGGGACAACTGCATGGTGCTGGCAGCCGACCTGGCCCGCACCTGTCACGTCCTGGGATTCAAAGACGCCCGCCCCGACAACTTTCTCAACGTGGGCATCTGCGAGCAGAACATGGTCGGCATCGCCGCCGGACTTGCCTTCGAGGGGAAGGTGCCGATCGTTACTTCCATCTGCCCCTTCATCTACATGCGGGCCTGCGAGCAGGTTCGAACCGACGTTTGCTACAACAATCTGCACGTGCTGTTCGTTCCGATTATGAGCGGGATCAGCGGGGCCCCTCTGGGCTCGACCCACTACGGGACGGAGGACCTGGCGGTGGTACGCTCCTTCCCCAATATGAAGGTCCTTCAGCCTTCGAACGCCCGGCAGATCGAGAAGGCGATCCGGGAGGCCTACGATGCCGAAGGTCCGGTATATATCCGCCTGGGCTCCGGGCAGGAACCGGATGTGCCTTCAAACCCGGAGGGGCCGATGATCGGCAGAGCCATCCAGCTGCGGGAGGGTGCGGAGGTCTCGATCCTGGCCAGCGGCTACATGGTGCACAAAGCTCTGGAGGCGGCGGAGCTGTTGGCGGAGGAGGGAATATCCGCCGGGGTCTGGGACCACCCGAGCATCAAACCGATCGACGCCGCAGCGGTGCGGGCCGCCCTGTCGGGAAGCTCGGAGGCGGTCAAGCTGATCGTTACCCTGGAGGAGCACAACCTCTGCGGCGGATTCGGAAGCGCCGTCGCCGAACAGGTTTCAAAGATCGGTTCCCCCGTGCCTCTGGAGACCATGGCCATCCCGGACCTGTTCGTCGGCGTGGGGGATCGGGAGGATCTGCTGCGCTTCCATAACCTGGATACCGATTCGATCGTCCGGCGGATCAAAGAGCGGATATCCGCGATCTAGCTGCTTTTCTCACCGCCAGAGTCCCTGATCAACCGAGATGTTTGATCAGGGGAATGTATTTTTCTTCGAAGGCTTTGTTTTCCTCATCCCCGCCGGGCAGATTGGCACTCATCCACAGCGGCGGATCCACACCGAGGGCAACGAGCTGTTTTACCGTCTCTATGACGAGCAGATTCATCGCAACCACGTTGCATAGTGTGGCCGTCGGACCTGTTTTTTGCCGGCACCCCTCTACCTCGACAACCGCGTCGCCGTAAGGAAGGTGACAGTTGATGAAATAATCCGCCTCCTGGTAGAGATTTTTCCCCGAAGGGTGGCGGGAGGGGTGATCTTTTGGCAATCTGTCGGCGAACTCCCTGGAGGTAACGGCGATTGTCACCATCTTTCTCCTCTTGGCCTCTGTCACCGTGTCCAGGCACATGGCGTTGATACCGTAGGCATTGGCGATGATGATGACTTCGCCGGGGTGGCGGCCCACCCGGTAGGCGTCCAGAATTTTTTGGGCATAACCGGGGGTGCGTTCAACGTAGTTGGAGCGTTTGGCGCCGTGAATCAGATTCGTGCCGGCATCGAGGATCGCGTTGATCGGAACAAGGCCGCCGGCCCGCCACAAGACCTCTTCGACAGCCATGTTGGAGTGTCCCCCGGGCCCGATAACGTGTATGATACCATCGGCGGCGATCGATTGGGCCATCACCCTGGCCGCCTCAGTGATCACCTTCTCCTCAGAAGCGATTTTGGACGCGATGGTCGATATGGCGCTCAAATACGACTCAAACTCCTTGTTCATTCCTCTGTCCTTTCAGAAAGCGACGGATTTTGTTGATGCAAAAGAGGATCATGATCGATCCTGATACCGGTGCTGCCAGATAGGCGACGCCGGTGGGAAATTTCCAGGTCTCGAAAGATGTCCGCATTCTAACCTTTGCAATGTTCAGCCCGTAGATCACGAATAGAACGAGGAACACCAGAAAGACGATGTTGATGGCCAGCTGGAGCCTGGCCTGCTTCTCAGGTGCCAGTTTGCTGACGAAGAAATCCATGATCAGGTGATCTTTTCGTTCATACAGAACGGCTGTTCCCATAAACACAGTCCAGATGAACAACAGGCGAGAGACGCCGGGGATCCAGAGCCAGGTAACGCCGCCGAGGTTTCGCAAACTGATGTTTAAAACTGTTACGGCAAAAACACCGGCGAAAAGCACTCCGCTGAACCGGGCCAGGAACCAGTGCAGGCCGTTGCATATCTTCTGCATGATCTTATCCTCCCACTCCGAACACCAGGTTGGGTATCCAGAGGATCAATGCCGGCACATAGGTGACCAGGATCAGCACCCCTATCAGCGCCAAGGTGTAGGGCCAGATCGCCCGAACCAGGGTGTTGAAGGGCAGATTGGCGATCTTGGTCTGGATGAACAGCAATGCCCCTATCGGCGGTGTGAGCAGGCCGATCATGAGATTCAAAACGACAATCACCCCGAAATGGGTGGGATCGATGCCCAGGCGCAACGCTATGGGCAGTAACACCGGAAAAAAGATAAGCATAACCGGTACAGCATCGAGAACGCAGCCCATCAGTAAGAAGAAGATCAATGTAAACAGGAGAAAGACGTTTTTCCCCATGTGGAGTGATTCCACCAAATACAACAACTGTTGGCCCAACTGCTCGGAAGCGACGATGTACTGGTAGAGACCCACCACGGCGAAGATGATCATGATGGAGGAAGAGAACACTGCGGTTTCCACGAAGATGCCAAATAGCTTTTTCGGGGATATGGTTCTGTACACGACGAGCGACAGAAACAGGACGTAGAGTATGGCAAGGGCCGCCACTTCGACCAGGGTTACGAATCCGAAGATAACGCCGGCCAACACGAACGCGGGAGCCAGGACGGCCAGAGCTGTGTCCTTCAGCACCGCAAGGAAACGTTTGAGGTTGAATTGTGCCTCGACCCGCGGGTATTTTTTACGCCCGCTTTCCACGGCTGACACCACCCAGAGAAAAGCGGCCATCAACAGACCCGGTACGACTCCGCCGAGGAACAAACGGCCGATGGAAAGTCCGGTGATGACGCCTATGAAGATCATTGGGATGCTGGGTGGAAAGATCGGGCCGATAACCGCCGAGCTGGCATTAATCGAGGCGGAAAAGGTATCGTCGTAACCTCTCTGACGCATGATGGGATGCAGCACAGCGGAGACCGAGCTGGCGTCGGCCACGGCGGATCCTGAAACGCCCGCCATAATGACGCTGACGACGATCGACACATAGGCAAGACCGCCGCGAAATCGGCCCACGAAGAAGTCGGCGAAGTCGGCCAGTTTTCGAGTGATTCCCGAGTGGTTCATCAAATTGCCCACGAAGATGAAGAAGGGAATGGCCACCAGGGTAGTGGAATCCACGCCCCCCACCATCTGGGAGACCACGATTCGCAGGGACACGTCGCCCCGAAGCAGGATGTAGATCACGCCGCTGATTCCCATGGCCGACCAGATACTGAATCCGAATCCTATCAGCAGGAACAGTAGTCCAAAAAGTACTACGATCATTGGGTGTGTTTTTTCTTTCCAATCGTGATCGGGGAAGGCCGGTCAAGCCCGTCCTTCCCCGATCTGAATAATTACCGCTGTCAGGCTTTGACTACGGTTTTACAGCCCTCGAATATTCGCCAGCAGACCTTTCGGCCACTTGACACCTTCCCAATCTGCAAAGGTTCCTTCCAGCACCTTGCGGATCGCCGCCAGATCGAGCTCAGGCGGCCGTATAACCGTTATCTTCGTATCCAGAAAATCATAAGCCTCCTTGAGCTGCTCCTGAGTGAGTTTGGTGACCAGGGCCCCGGCTTCTTCGCTGGCCTCCATCAGGATTTGCTGATCCTCTGCAGACAGCGAGTTCCAAAATTCAGGGTTTATGTAGAAGGTCTCGACATCCCGGATATAGTCTGTTTTCATGTAATAATCCTGGACTTCGTACAGCGAGTTGTTTTTAACCACGATAGCACCGTTTTCCTGTGCGTCCACGACGCCGGTTTTTAGCGCCACGTACAGTTCGGCAAAGGGGATTTGCTGCGGAAGGGCACCTAGTTTTTTCATAACCCTGAGTACCACTTCGCTGGCTGCGGTCCGGATCTTCAAACCCCTGAAGTCTTCCGGTTTCCTGATCGGCCTGTTTGCTGACAAGCCCCGGGGCGCCGTATCCCCGGCTACGTTCAGCACTTTTATGCCGGTCTTTTTCTCCGCCTCTTCGAATACGGGCTTGAAAAAATCCGCTTTCAGGGAATTTCGCATATGCTCGTAATCACGGTAGAGAAATGGGATCGCGGTAATTTCAAAAGCATCGCCGCCGTCGATGAATCCGAGGGTGTTGATACCTCCGTATACCATTTCCAAATCTCCGGTCTGGATCTGGGTAAACATCTCCTGAATGCCGCCCAGCTGGCTGTTGGGAAATACCTCTATCTTGATGCGGCCGTCGGTGCGCTGTTCTACCAGTTTTGCGAACTCGAGAGCACCCATGTGGGTCGGATGCCCCTCATCGCGAATGTGTCCCAGCTTGATCGTCCGGACCTCTGTTTGACCGCCGCCGAACAGCAGTCCAACCACACAAACAGACAGAACCGCGCAAAGCAGCGCCTTCTTCATAACTACCTCCTGTTGGCTTTTCGATTTAAGATTCTGCTGTGATCTCACGGACCACGAAAAAACTCTGACGGATAGATAACCTCAAATCACCTCCTTTCCTCATTCTCATGTTCCTGGATCCAGGCCACCACGTCCTTGAAGTGCTCGAACAGGCGGTTTACGGCAAGCACGGGATCTCTTTTTTCGATCGCCTGCACGAGCCTACGGTGAAGCTCTATGAACTCCTTGCGGTTCGATGTGTGGTAGCGATTTGCCACCGTGAGCATACGCTGAATGGTGGCGAAGATCCGAATGAGATGAAGCAACAGCTTATTGTTCTCCTTCTCATAGAGTTTCAGGTGAAACTCCGTATGTACCCGTATCAGCTGCTGCTCTTCTTCTCCAGCATTGACGTCTTCGGCCATCTTTTCCAGAATCTCGTACAACTGATGAATATCATTCTCATCCATGCGGGGTACGACTTTCTCGAGGAAGGAGGACTCCAGGGCCATGCGCACGTCTATTATTTCCCGGAAGTCTTTTACGTTGACGTTGATGTTGTACGACAGATTTTCGAGAATGGCGTCGTAGTTGAACTCCCGGAGAAAGCGGCCCACCCCGTGCCTGCTCTCCACGATACCGATGGCTTCCAGGGAACGCAGCGCTTCCCTGATCGAAGTCCGGCTGATCCCCAGCTGTTCCTCCAGAGCCTTCTCCGTCGGCAGCAGGTCGCCTGCTTTCAATCCCGATTCAATGATGAAGACTTTGATCTGCTCCTGGGTTGCGGTGTTCAGGCTTTCACTTTTAAGGTTTTTCAACATTAGATTTCACCGCTTTGCTGTCGGCGTACAGAACTCCTTTGTTCAGAACGGTCTTTTCGACCTCGAGTTTGTCTGCGCCCGGCTTCCAGCGAAAAAGTGTCAGGTCAGCGGGTATTCCTGCGGCAAATCCTTTCCCCACTGGTTGCAGTCCAAGGAACTGCGCCGGATTTGTGGTGCAGAGCTTGATAGCCTCACTGAGCCGAACACCCGTGAAGCGGACGAACTGGGCGATGCATCTGTCCAGAAGGTGCCCCGCCCCGGCCAGAAACTCGGCATCGGCCAGACCCAGGTGCCCGTCTTCGTATACGCGCACGGCTATGCCGTCCCACTGGTAGACTCCCGGTTCTTTGCCCCCCATCACCGCCACGTCGCTCACCAGGATGAGCCGCCCCAGCCCTTTAGTTCGGGCAATCACTTTGACAACCGCGGCGGGGAGGTGATAACCGTCGGAAATGATTCCTGCGTGCAAGCGGTCCTCTGCCAGCTGCTCCCAGATGTAGTTCTGGAGCCGCGGGACCATACTGTGACTTCCGTTCCCCAGATGCGTAGACAACCGGGCTCCGGCCTCCACCGCTTCCCTTATTCTCTGGGGAGAAGCGCCGGTATGCCCTATTGCCACCACCGTCTCCCCGCGGCTCACTCTTTCGATAAACTCCAGTGCACCCTTGCGTTCGGGAGCCAAAGTAATGATCTTGATACGATTTCCGCATGCCTCCTGCCAACCCTGAAACTCGTCGAAGTCGGGATCATGAATATACTTCGCCTGGTGGGCACCCCTTGCTCCCTCCTCGGCTGAGATGTAGGGTCCTTCCAGATGAATCCCCTGGATCGCTTCGGCCAACGAAGAATCCGCTTCGATCGCCATGGCAATGGTTCGGAGGTTGGATTCGATTCGTTTCGTAGGACCTGTGATTATAGTGGCCAGATGACGGGTGGTGCCGGATGCGGCCAAGAGTTCCACGATTTTTCTAATCTCGGCAGCGCTCAGCCCGGGGGAGTTGTAGTCATTTCCGGCGTAGCCATTCACCTGGAGATCGAAGAATCCTTGCGAGATATACGGAGCATCCGGTGGGATTTCCGCTGTTTTCACATCTGAAATCCGGCCGTTTTCCACAGACACGGAGATTCCCTCGTCGTTGTAGATCGATCGACCCCTCAAAATATCCATAATGATGTGATGTATGACAACATTCACCATACATCATAAATTTCTGAAGCGATCACGTCAAGAGTTGTTCCAGACATGGGTCAAGCCGGCATGTCCCGCCCGCCCCTCCCTCAAGCCCTATTGGCTGTGGCGTCATTTTTGTTTATCCTGACCAATGATGGAAGTACCCTTCAGGCAGCGGCTGACGGAACTGGTCAAACGGTACAAGACCGACAATGACATCTACCACGATCTGATGCAGTTCCGGGTCCGGGAGATCCTCCTGGTCGCCACGATCTACGATGCCTTCATCCTCGAAGAGGAGGACAAGCTCACCGAGAAGATCTTCGGGGAGTATCACCAGCTCAATCTGTCCACCGCCCCCCGAATCACCAGCGTTTCCTTCGGCGAGGAGGCGATCGAGATCCTGAAAAACCGCTCCTTCGACATGGTGATCCTGACCATGCGCATCGATG
>CAZPQC010000033.1:1161-31327 GCA_964588525.1 uncultured Spirochaetaceae bacterium | reverse complement strand
GTGCGGATCACTACGGTGATGATTCCGCAGCCGAACCCGAATATGAACTTCCCGGGCTTGGTTGCAGGGGAGGTGACCGGGTCGGTCGCCATGAAGACCGCGCCGAACAGCAGCCCTCCTGAAAGCAGCTGAAACAGCGGCGGGGCGAAGGTCTGCGGACCCAGGCCGTGCCCGATCAAGGCGAACACCGCCACCGTGGCCAGGTAGCTCAAGGTGATCCGCCAGCTGGATACCCGGGTCATCATCAGCAGCACGGCTCCGGCAATGATACCGATGCGGAACACCTCCCCGGTGCTGCCGGCCACCTGGCCCAACAGGAGGTCCAGGTAGGGAACCGTGGTCTGCGCGGAGCGGTAGACGGCCAGCGGGGTGGCTGCGGTGATCGCATCGGAGAAGGGCGCCCGCCAGGTGGCGGACATGATCTGCGGGAAGGCGATGGTTATGAAAATCCGGCCTACCAGAGCAGGATTGAAGATGTTGCGTCCCGTGCCGCCGAACACCTCTTTACCGAAAAAGACCCCGAAGGCGATGCCCACGGCCACGACCCACAGGGGGGCGGTGGGCGGAAGGATCAGCGGGAAGATGAGTCCCGTGACCAGGAACCCCTCCTCGATCTCCTTCTTGCGGATCAGGGCGAACAGCACCTCGATGATGCCTCCCACTACGTAGGAGGTCAGAATCATGGCCAGAACGTACCAGCCGAAGAACACCACCGCGGCCACGGTAGTGGGAACCATGGCCAGGATGACGGTGGACATGTAGCGCTTGATCTCTATGTGGTCCAGGAAATGGGGCGCCTGGCTGGTGGTTTCCGTGCTGCCGAGCACGATCCCCTCGAGGGTCTCGATCACCGGTTTGAGCGGTCGAAGGACCCTGGTTTTTTTCAGCCCGTCGAAGAGGTCTCTTACGATTTTCATGCTCCCTCCTCCCCGACGACCGGGGCGCCGGTACCAGCGGGAGCGCCGGCTGACGGAGTACCGTCGGTAGCCGGACGACCGTCAAAGGCCGCAACGCCCCTGAGGGCCCTGTTCCTTGCCTCTTCCGGTCGGGGATCGAGTCCTTCCGCCTCGAGCTTTTCCTTTCCCTTCCGCATCAGCTGCGCCAGGGGGATCTTCGAGGTGCACACATATGTGCAGAGATTGCAGTCGATGCAGTCGAAGATGCGAAGGCGAACGAGCGTCTCGTCGATTACATCCCGCTGCACGTAGCGGTGCAGCAGGTGGGGTAGAATACCGGCGGGACACACACTGTCGCAGTAGGTACAGGCGATGCAGGGGCGATGTTCCCCATGGAGGTTGGTATCCACGGTTTTCGCGAAGGGAACGAAGTTGGCGAGGAAGGTTCGGGAGTAGGAATCCGTGCGAAACCCCGGCCGGGAGAAGGCCAGGGGCGGCGCCTGTTTGCCTTCGGGGATGGCAATCACCGCCGCCATGAGCGGATCGACCACGCCTTGGTTCACGATGTCCCCGGTCAGCAGACTGTTGCGCACGATGCGCCGCGGGTGCTGCTGCTCCAGATACGGATCGAGCACCTCCTCCAGGGGGGCCCCGATGCGGACGCGCAGGTGCGGGCGTTTGGAGAAGCCGCCGCCACCCAGGGCAACAACCCGCTGGATCGCGGGTTTTCCCTCGACCACGGCATCCCGGACGTGCAGGAGGGCCTGGAGGTCGATCACCAGCACCCCGAGGTTGAGCGCGGAGTAACCGTGGGGATACTCCTCTCCGAGCACCGCCGGGATCAGAACCTCTTCGCGGTGGTTCGGGTATTTGGCCCCGACCGTGTGCAGGGCAGCCTGCTCCAGCCCGTTATGCCGGCAGGCCTGCCGCAGCCGCTGGAGCAGGGATCTCTGCTTCCTGCCGCCGACCAGGTGCACCGCAGCATTGGGCATGATCTCCGACAGGATTGCCAGTCCCTCGGCTGCCGTGCCGAGGTCTCTGCCGTCGAGCAGAGCGGAAGGGGCCGGATTGAATACCTCCGCCGGGACGACTTGAAGCAGGATGTGCTCAACCTGCCGGGGTTCGATTGCCGCACTCTTGAAGCGGGTCGGGATGCCTCCGGCAACGGCGCCGGCAGCCCCGGACAGGTACACCAGTTTCTCGAGCACATCCGCACCGAGGTTCTTCCACTGCGCCGAGTATCCCTCCACGGTCTTCCAGGAATCCGTGCCGTCGCTGCGGATCACCACGGTTTGCCCAGATTCCCGGCTTTTGCGTATCTCTTCGACCTTTCCGTTCACCGTAGCGAGGACGGGGTTGCCCAGAGCTTCGTCATCCCGGGCGATGATCCGTCCCGCGGTGACCGGCTCCCCCTCTTCGACCAGCGGACGAACGGGAACGGTTCCCACCGGTCGCAGGTCGAGCGTCACCGCCGGGGGGACCCCCGCATCCGCGATTTCAGGCTCAGGCTGCCCGGAGAAACGGGTAAACCGATAGCCTCCGGCAACTCGTTTGTGCTTATTTCCCATACATCCTCTGTGCGGTCGGCTCACTCCCTTCTGCATGGAGGAAGTGGACCTGTCCCTGCTCGTTTTATACGGCTGCCGAGACTACCAGTTCTTCGGGCCGCTCTTGATGGTCATCTTGCCGCTGCCCGGATTCAGGCTGTGGCAGTTGAGGCAGGCGCCCTGGTAGTGATTGACGAATGCATTGTCACCGGGATTGCGGTAGTGATGCTTGTGGGTGATGAGATTCAGAGGCCCCGCATTGGTCCCTTCTTTGTGGCACATCAGACAGTCTTTGGGAATAATCTTGACGATGGCGTCGATATTGGGATGTCCATCCACTTTGGCCAATTCGACGCTGAGCCGGTAATCGTTGCCGCCGGATACCTTGTGGCAGTCCACACAGCCGTTGGGATGATCGTCGGCCACTGTGAGCCCCGGCAGGAACGGCTTGTCGTTGTCCGCGCCGACCAGAAACACCGTCACGGTGACCACCCCGGCAACGAGCAGGAGAAAGAATAGGATCTTGCCTGCTGTTTTCATCTCATCTTCTCCTTCCTTTTGTCAGAAATCCGAAAATACCGTACCCCCCCGCCCTTTGGACGGCTACGGGACCTTTCGGCCTTGACGCAGAAAGCGCTAAAAAACATTAGTGAATCAGTTCACAATCCACTTACACTACTGTATAATAATGCGGAATTCAAGGGGATATCGGCCGATTCCGCTAATATAAGCACGATTTACTATATACTGTATTTTAAATATTGGCAAGAGGAGGAAAGCCATGTTTTGGAAGGATCCAAAGGGTCTGAAGAGCATTCCCATGTACTCCAAGATCGGAATCAGCATCCTGTTGATCGTTGCCGGAGTCGGGTATCTGTTGGGATTTGCCAACATCATCACGACCTATTCGCCGATCGACGAACATCCGGGCATGTCCGTCGCAGACATCCGCATCGCCTTCTACGGGGCCCGCGAAAAAACACGGCTCGAAAAAGCCATCGACGGCACGATGAAGGATTACTTCGTCGACCAGGCGGGGTATCAGGCCACCAAGGAGTGGATCGCCGCGGGCGGTAAGGAGGGGGATTTCCCCCGAATCAAGGGGATCTTCGACTTGTCCTGCAACACCTGCCACTCCGCCGATGCCCAGGTGGCGGGCGTGGTGACCGTGGAGTACGAAAACGTCGCCGAGTACCTGAAGCAGGATACGGGCAAGAGCATCCCCCGGCTGATTTCCCTGAGCCATACCCACGTGCACGGCACCCTGCCGGTGATGTTCGCCCTCATCTTCATTTTCAGCTTCACCCTCTACAAGAACTGGATCAAGACCCTGGTCATCGCCTTCTCCGCAGCGGCTATCCTGGTTGACGTTGGGTCTTGGTGGGTGGCCAAGCTGGCCGGCTTTTTGGCTCCCGTGGTGATTCTGGGTGGACTTACACTGGCTCTGGCCAATGCGGCGTTGATCCTTTTGCCTCTCTACGAGCTGTGGATTAAAAAGCGGTAGGGCGGGGCCGCCCTCATCCCTGAAATCCAATCCCTCCGCTGTCGGGCCTGCAGCCGGCGGCGGATTGGTCTTTCCCCTGCCGGTTGACCACCCGGGACTTTTACCCCTATTTTTATCTAGAAACTGCAAACTCATCACCTCCGGAGGAGAAACATGAAAAAGCTCCGTCTTTTTTCCATATTGTCTCTGTTGATCTTCGGCGCGACGGTCTGGGCCCCCGCCGATGTGATCGTATCTCACGCCATCACGATGCGGGGGAATCCAAAGTACCCTGCGAGTTTCAAGCACTTCGACTACGTGAATCCCGATGCTCCCAAGGGGGGAACGCTGGTGCTGTACTCGATCGGAACCTATGACAACTTCCACCGTTACGCCCAGCGTGGCCTGGCGGCCGATGCCAGTACGTCGTTCTACGACACTTTGATGACCTCCAGTGAAGATGAGATCGAAGTCTACTACGGTCTCATCGCCGAAAAGGTGGAGTATGACAGTGATTTTCGCTGGATCATCTTTCACATAAATCCGAAAGCACGGCACCAGGACGGCAAGCCGATCACAGCCGATGATGTGGTGTTTTCGTTCAACAAGTTCTTCGATGAAGGGGTGCCCCAATTCAAGCAGTACTACGCCGCTGTTGAGAAGGTCGAGGCCCTGGACCGTTACCGGGTGAGATTCACTCTCAAGGAAGGCAGCAAGGAGATGCTGGTTTCCCTGGCACAGCTTACGATACTGCCCAAGCACTATTGGGAGTCTAGAGATTTCGCCGAACCCCTGACCGAGATACCTGTGGGAAGCGGTGCTTATACGGTAAAGGATTACAAGATAGGGCAGTATGTGGTCTACGAGCGGCTCAAGAACTACTGGGGTATGGATCTTCCCGTCAACAAGGGGCAATTGAACTTCGACTACATACGATACGACTATTACAAGGACGAGCGGGCGGCCTTTGAAGCCTTCACCGCCGGACAATACGATCTTCGCGAGGAGAATATCGCTCTGAACTGGGCCACCCTCTACAAGGGACCGAACTTCGACGCAGGCTACATCAAAAAAGAGGAAGTCCAACATGAAATTCCCCAGGGCATGCAGGCCCTGGTCTTCAATATCCAGCGTCCGATTTTTCAGGACCGGCGCGTACGGATGGCTCTGAACTACGCCCTGGATTTCCAGTGGATGAACACCAATCTGTTCTACGGCCAATACACCCGCACCCGCAGCTACTTCCAAAACACGGACTACGAGGCCAAGGGCCTGCCGGGCCGGGAGGAGCTGAAGATCCTGGAGCCGATCCGCGGCCAGATCCCTCCTGAGGTGTTTACCACGGAGTACCAGCCGCCGGTCACCGACGGCTCGGGAAATATCCGGGGAGAGCTGCGATCCGCCCTTGCCCTGCTCAAGGAGGCCGGATGGGAGATTCGCGATCGCAAACTGACCAACGTGAATACCGGAGAGCCCATGGAATTCGAGCTCCTGCTGTACAGCCCTTCCATGGAACGCGTCGCCATCCCGGTGCAGAAGAACCTGGAGCGGATGGGGATAACCATGAAAATCCGGGTGGTGGATACTTCGGAGTTCGTCAACCGTCTGCGGGAACGGGATTTCGACATGATCTCCGGCGGTTACAGCGCCAACTTCTATCCATCGAGTGATCTCAAGATCATCTGGCGCTCAGACTACATGGACTACACCTACAACACGGCGGGAGTGCAGGACAAGGCGGTGGATTATCTGATAGACGGAATCGTGGCCAACCAGGATAATGACCAGGCACTGCTGGCCTGGGGCCGGGCCCTGGACCGCGTTCTGACCTGGAATTTCTACGTGATTCCCGAGTGGCACATCAGCATGTTCCGGGTGGCCTACTGGGACAAGTTCTCCAAGCCGGCGATACGCCCGAAATACAGCTTGGGCACTGGAAGCTGGTGGTACGACCGAGCCAAGGCCGCCCGTCTGCCCCAGCGGTAGAAATACGAGCAGCCGCTAAACCCGGTACGCTGAAGCAGTCTGGTACGGCATGGCCGCCTATATAGTACGTCGTCTACTCTTGATAATCCCGACCTTGTGGGCGATCATAACGATCAATTTTATCATCGTGCAGGTAGCCCCCGGCGGGCCGGTGGATCAGGCTATCGCCAGAATGCAGGGGATCGACTCCAACAAGATCCTGGAACGCGTTTCCGGTGAGGGACGCCAGGAGGTGCTCCAGGACAGCCAGCAAGCTCTGGGACCCGGGAGTGAGGATCAGGTTTCGCGCTATCGCGGCGCCCGCGGTTTGGATCCAGAGGTGATCGCCGATATCGAACGCCGTTTCGGATTCGACAAACCCCTGCTTGTTCGCTACTTCGACATGCTCCGGCGCTATATCGTCTTCGACTTCGGGGACAGCCTGTTTCGCGGCCGCAGCGTCGTGGGGCTGATCGTGGAAAGGCTGCCCGTTTCACTGTCCATCGGAGCCTGGAGCACTCTGATTATCTATCTGGTCTCGATCCCCCTGGGCATCCGCAAGGCCGTTCGGCACGGCAGCCGGTTCGACATCTGGTCGAGCACCGTAGTGATTTTGGGCAACGCGATTCCGGGATTTCTGCTGGCGATCCTCCTGGTTATCTTCTTTGCCGGGGGCCGCTTCCTGCAGTGGTTCCCGCTGCGAGGCCTGGTGTCGAACAACTGGCGAGAGCTCGGTTTTTTGGCGAAAATCGCCGATTATCTCTGGCATATGACTTTACCCGTCGCGGCGATGGTCATTGGGGGGTTCGCCACCCTGACCATGCTGACGAAAAATTCCTTCCTCGACGAAATCGGCAAGCAGTATGTCATGACAGCTCGGGCAAAGGGCCTGACCGAGAGGCGGATCCTCCGGGGCCACGTATTCCGCAATGCCATGCTGCTGATCATCGCCGGATTTCCCTCCGCTTTTATTTCCATGTTCTTTGCCGGCAGTATCCTGATCGAAACGATATTTTCACTCGAAGGTCTCGGCCTGCTGGGAGTGCAGGCCGTCACGCAGCGGGACTACCCGGTCATCTTCGGCAACCTCTATATGTTTACATTGCTGGGATTGGTGATGGTCCTGATCAGCGACCTGACCTACACCCTGGTGGATCCGCGCATCGACTTCGAGTCCAGGATGTAAGGATGAGTCTAATCGCGAACTTGAGCACCTTAAATCAACAGCGCCTGGCACACTTCAAGGCCAATAAGCGCGGTTACGTGGCAATGTGGATTTTCCTGATTCTGTTCGGCCTCAGCCTGTTCGCCGAGGTGCTGGCCAACGACGTACCCCTGCTCATCGGCCGCCAGGGGCGTCTGTACTTCCCCCTGTTCAAGGAGTACTCGGAGAAGGAGTTCGGAGGGGAGTTCGAGATGACGGCGGACTACCGGGATCCTTTCGTGATTGAACTCATCCAGGAGCAAGGTTGGATGGTTTGGCCGCCGATCCGCTTCAGCTACGACACGATCAACTACAACCTGCCTTCCCCGGCTCCTTCCCCGCCGACGAGGGAGAATCTGTTGGGTACGGATGACCGGGGCCGGGACGTCCTGGCCCGGGTTATCTACGGCTTCCGGGTATCCGTTCTGTTCGGTCTGACACTAACAATACTGTCGTCCGTTGTGGGTGTAGCCGCAGGTGCGGTGCAAGGCTACTACGGCGGTGTCGTGGACCTTCTCGGCCAGCGTGTTATCGAGGTCTGGTCGAGTATGCCGACACTGTTTCTTCTGATCATCCTGGCCAGCGTGGTGGAGCCGAACTTCTGGTGGCTTCTGGGATTCATGCTGTTGTTCGGATGGATGAGCCTGGTCGGCTTGGTGCGGGCCGAATTCTTGCGGGGTCGAAACTTCGAGTACGTACAGGCGGCCAAGGCCCTGGGCATGTCGAATGCCCGGGTGATGTTCCGCCATATCCTGCCTAATGCGATGGTGGCCACTCTGACCTTCATGCCCTTCATCCTGGCCGGTTCGATCACCACGCTGAGCTCCCTCGACTTTCTCGGATTCGGATTGCCGGTGGGTTCCCCATCCATCGGCGAGCTGCTCGCTCAGGGAAAGGCAAATCTCCAGGCTCCCTGGCTGGGGCTGTCGGCTTTCGGCGTGTTGGGGGGGACGCTGGTACTGCTGGTGTTCGTCGGGGAAGCGGTGCGGGATGCCTTCGATCCGCGAAAGGCTTTCTGATGGCTGCGATCCGGGAGATAAAGGACGGCGTGTCGCGGAACCCGCTTTTAGAAATCCGCAACCTCCACATAGGTTTTCGCCGGGGTGAAAGTCTGAATCGGGTTGTGCATGGTGTCGGGCTCACCATCCAGGAAAACGAGACCATGGCTCTGGTGGGGGAGAGCGGATCCGGGAAGACCGTCACCGCTCAAGCAATACTTCGCCTGATACCTGAGACTACGATCGCCTACCCGGAGGGGCGGATCCTGTTCGAGGGCCGCGATATCCTGCGGATGGACGATGCCGCATTGCGATCATTGCGCGGGAGTGAGATCAGCATGATCTTCCAGGAGCCCATGACCTCCCTCAATCCCCTGCACACCGTGGAGAGGCAGATCAACGAGACCCTGTTCCTGCATCGAGGGTTATCCGCTGCCAAGGCGGATCCGATCATCCTCGACTGGCTGAAACGGGTGGGCTTGAGCGAGCCGGAGAAGAAGCTGTACTCCTTTCCCCACCAGCTGTCCGGGGGCGAGCGCCAGCGGGTGATGATAGCCATGGCCCTGATCAACGAACCGAAGCTGCTGATCGCCGATGAGCCGACCACGGCCCTGGATGTGACCATCCAGGCCCAGATTCTCGAGCTGATGAAGGAGCTGCAGCGGGAGCTGCATATGTCGGTGCTGTTCATAACCCACGATCTCGGGATAGTCCGGCGTATCGCCGACCGGGTGGCGGTGATGCACGACGGGCTGATCGTGGAAACCGAGAGCAACCGGAGGATATTCAGCAAACCGAGCCACCCCTACACCAAGAAGCTGCTGGCCGCCGAACCCAAGGGGGAGTCCCCGCCCTCGGACCCGGATCGGGAAGCGGTCGTCACCACCCGGGAGCTGAAGGTCTGGTTCCCGATTCAGAGGGGAGTGCTTCGCCTGACCAAAGGGCACGTGAAGGCGGTGGACGGGGTGAGCCTGAAGGTGCGCAAGGGCCAGACCCTGGGGGTGGTCGGGGAGAGCGGGTCCGGCAAGACGACCTTGGGGAAAGCGCTGCTGCGGCTGGAAAAGAGTGACGGAGAGATCTGGTTCGAGGATCAGGCGCTGCATGACGTCGATCCCAAGACACTCCGCCCCCTGCGCCGCAGGATGCAGGTCATCTTCCAGGATCCCTTCGGTTCCCTGAGCCCGCGCATGTCGGTGGATCAGATCATCGGGGAAGGGCTGGTCGTCAACAAAATCGGCAACCCGGCCAGCCGGGAGCGGCGGATCATCGAGGTGATGAAGGAGGTTGGCCTGGATCCGGAGCATCGCCACCGCTATCCCCACGAGTTTTCCGGGGGACAGCGGCAGCGCATCGCCCTGGCCCGGGCCCTGGTTCTGCAGCCGGACCTCCTCATCCTGGATGAGCCCACCTCCTCCCTGGACAGGACCATCCAGTTTCAGGTCATCGAGCTGTTGAAGAGCCTGCAGGCCAGGCATGGCCTGAGTTACATCTTCATCAGCCACGACCTCAAGGTTGTCAAGGGCCTCTGCCACGACATCGTGATCATGAAGGACGGCAAGATCGTGGAGGAGGGGGAGGCCCGCAAGATCTTCAGCAATCCCCAGCACCCCTACACCAAAGAGCTCCTGGCCACCGCCTTCGAGAGCTAGGTCACTCTGCCAGGAGCAGCGCTCTCAGAACACTCGGAAAAACACGAAATTTTGAAGCGGTACGTTCAAATATCTCGTTAGTTCTATTGTAACGAACCATATTATGGTTTATTATTGAACCATGAAATCGATCACAATACATAAACTGGACGAAGCTCTAGCTCGAGTACTGGAAGAACGGGCGCGCAGAGAGGGCGTGTCGATCAACCGCTTGGTGAAGAGGCTGCTTCGTAGCGCCCTCGGACTGGAAAAGGAACCGGAACCTGATCACAGGGGGGATTTTCTCGATCTGTTCGGAACCTGGTCCGATCGGGAAACAACCGAATTCCTCAAAAGAATCGAAGAGCTCGAGACGATCGAACCTCAAGACTGGGAGGGATAAGCTTTGAGAGCCGTTCTCTTGGACACCAGTGCCTACTCGGCCTTCAAGAGCGGCAATGAACGGCTGCTTGCCGGTATCGCCGCAGCGGACCGGGTGTATATGTCTATTTTTGTCCTTGGAGAGCTGTTCTTCGGCTTTGAAGGAGGTGACCGGTCGATCGAGAACCGAAACGAGCTCGATGAGTTCCTCCGAAAGCCGACGGTTCGATTCGTGGGCGCAACCCGCGAGACCGCGGAGATATTCGGCTCGGTTAAAAACGATCTGAAGCGCCGGGGAACACCGTTGCCCATCAACGATGTTTGGGTGGCCGCGCACTGCATCGAGCTCGGAGCGGTTCTTGTTGCGCTTGACCGGCATTTTCTCGAGGTGCCGGGTCTGCGGACATGGCAGTATTTACGGCCGTAGCTGGAAATCCACCTATTGAGTCACAACGCTTGTCACTTAACCACATAATCGCATACGCCTTCGGAAATTCGTATTCCCGCGATAGTATTGGCTGAGCTGTACTATTGGGCATACAAAAGCACCGAACGAGAAAAAGCGATTGGGACGCTAAGAGAGCTCACTGCTCCAATCCAGATAGCGGAGTTTGACGGCCGGTCTGCGGTTAGCTATGGTGATATTCGCTCCAAATTGGAATCGATGGGACGATTAATCGGACCCAACGACTTGATTGTCGCAACCACCACACTGTCTAATGGAGGTACCCTGGTAACGCACAATGTCAAAGAGTTCAGTGCAGTTCCGGGTCTGCTCTTCGAGGATTGGACCGGGTAGGAGATACGGTAGAGGAGGAGAATATACATGCGTCGAGTTCTGCGACACGTTGTGATGTTTCAGTTCAAAGCAGGAACAGAGATCCGAACGATCCGGGAGATCGAGTCGGCCTTCGCCGCTCTTCCGAGTAAGATCGAAGCGATCCGGGATTGTTCGTCTCTCTGATCCGACCTAATGTCGAAAAATCGTTGGTGTTGGACTATTGGGCGCAGTAGCCGCCCGGCGGCGCCCCGTTACTTCACGGTCATGGCCACGGCCCCGGTCCAGTCCGGGGACGGCGGGCTGGCGATGTTGGCCTTGCAGCGCTCGATGAACTTCGAGCTGGGGCGGTCTGCCGGCAGCATCTCCCGGACCTTCTGGAACAAGCGCAGGGCGTCTTCGAATTTCCGGTCGAAGTAAAACCGTACGGCTTCTTCGTGCAGAGCCCAGGCGTGCTGCTCCTCCGGGCTGAGATCTTTTCGGACTGTGTAGATACCGATTCCCGCGGTTTTCCCTTTCACGATCACCCGATCGATCAGGCGGCAGGGGAATTGCTCGGGGTTTTGCTCATTGATTTTTTTTGCCACCGACTCGCTGATAATCAATGGTTGGTCGTACTCCTTGGTAAGCCCCTCCAGTCGGGAGCCCAGGTTTACCATGTCCCCGATGACCGTGTAGTCCATCTTCTTCTCTGAACCGATGTTGCCGACCGTGACCACGCCGTAGTTGATGCCGATCCCGATACGGAATTCCGGCCTTCCCTTTTCGCTCTGCAGCCTGTTGAAATCGGTGAGTGCCTCCAGCATCTCGAAGGCGGACTGCACCGCTGCGAGAGCTTCATTGAGGGTGCGCTCCGGGGCACCGTAGACGGCCATGATGGCGTCCCCCATGTACTTGTCCACCATGCCATGGTGGCGCATGATGATGTCGACCATGAGGCCAAAGTAGGCGTTGAGTGAATCCACAACCTCGTCCGGACGTAAATGCTCGGAGATGGTGGTGAAGCCCCGGATGTCGGAGAACAGCAGGGCCACAATACGGTCCTCTCCCTTGAGCATCTCCTCGGGAGATGCGAAGAACTGATCGATCACCGCCTTGGGCACGTACTTTTGGAACATCGTGCGGATCTTCTGCTCCTTGTGCTGAGCCACCACCGCCTGGAGGGCATAGCCCTTGACCAGGTCATTGGCCTTGTCCAGTTCTCCGGTCATGAGGTTGAAGGTGTGGCCCAGCTCACCGGTCTCGTCCTTGTAGAGGACTTCGACCCGTTTGGACAGGTCGCTGGTGGAGATGATCTCCCGCATCGCACCGACCACGTTCTTCAGAGGCCGGGTCAGCAGGAAGGAAAAGACCAGGAGCAGAGTCAGAGCCAGTGCGGAGGAAATCGCGAGGATGATGCCCGTCTGCAGGTTCATCTGATTGATCGTTTGATAGAACGCCTCCCGCTGTTCGGTGACCATGATGGTCCAGCCGAAGGCCTCGAAAGGAGCGATCTGGGCGACCCGCTCTTTGCCCCCCAGGGTGATCTGGCGCCAGCCGAAGGGCTCCCGGGAAACGAGCTCGGCGAGAGACTGTCTCTCTTCGGGAGTGAGCTCGATCTCCTCGGTGGCCATCACGACCTCGCCATTGCCGTCCGCGGCCAGGATCACCTCGGTGGCGCTGCGCACCATGTTGCGGGCAAAAGATTGTACCGCGTCCTTGCTCGCCCGAACGAACTCTTCGTTTCCCGCCAGGTTGTTGGCAACCAGAAGCGACCACTGGCTGCTCGCGTAGGAGAGAAGCTCCTCCTGCTTGAAGCGCAGCAGGCTGGTTGCCACGCGGGTGATGCCGTTTCTGGCCGACAGGGAGGATACGTAGCCGGTTACCAGGAGGGGTGCGATGATCAGGGGTAGTACGATCAGTACGATTTTTGCTCGGATGCTCATTCGCCTAGCTTCTACCTACAAAAATCGGAGTTTCTCGGAAAAACTGGATTGGAAAATAAGCCTTCCGGCGCCGATGATCAGAGTGTTGGTGCACCATACATGAGCGGTCTGTATCAGCGAGCCCTCGAGATCTACCGCCAGACGGTCGGACTGCGTCTGGTAGGCAAGGGCGAGGAAGGGCTTGCCATCGAAGATGTCTCCCCAGAGGACCGGCAGAAGATCCTGCGACAGATCAACGAGGTGATCGAGCGCAACCGGATCAAGGTCGATTCGGATACCTTTGCCATCACAGCCAAACGAAGCGGAATCGGTCTTCCCATTCTCATCAACGGAACCATTGCGGCCGTGGTGATCGCGGTGATCCTCACTTTTTCCCTGCTGTTCAACAGACAGGAGGATGTGCTGGCCGCGGGGACCGGGACCATCCTGAGCGCCGAGAGCAAGCTGATCGAAACCCTGCGTGAGGAATCTCAAGCCCAGCTGCAGGAGAAGGACCGGGAGATACTGGCTTTTCAGGAGCAGCTGCTGCAGACGCAGGAGCAGCAGCGGCGCCTGCAGGCGGAGACCGACCGGGCACTGCGAGAGCGGGAAGAACAGCTGGAGGAGCGGCTGCGAAGGGCGGTTGAAGAGGAGAGGCAGAGGCTGCTGGCCCAGGGGTTGTCGGAGGCGGCGATCGCGGAGAGACTGAGAACTTTCGAGGCGGAAAAGAGGGCGGAGCTGGAAGCCGAGTTCGCGGCCTTTCGCCTCCAGACCGAGGAAGCCGCCGCCGCCCGTGAGGCCGCGCTGGCCGGTCTTGTGAGCGATTACGAACGGAATCTACAGGCCGCCCAGGCCGAGCGCGGTGAGCTGGAGCGTCGGCTCGAGCAGCGGGAAACCGAGCTGCAGCAGCAGTTCGAAGCCCGGACCCAAACCCTGGAGAGTGATCGAGCCCGGGTGACGGAGCAGTTGGCCAATTTGCAGGAACAGCAGCGCCGGGAGCAGCTTGTGCGGGACCAGATCCTCGGCGCCTATCAATCGGTCAACGAATCGATAGCGCTGGGGGAATACCTCCCGGCTTTGCAGCAGCTCGAATCGCTTCGCTCCTACCTGGACCAGGAGCCTGCCCGCTCTCTGGCAGGTATCCAGAGGAGACGATCCGTGGAGCTGTTCATCATCAGCTCTCTGGAGGATCTGATCCGCAGCCGGTCCGCGGAGCAGTCTCGGGATCTTCAGTCCCTCATCGATGCGGGCAGCCGCATCGAGGCTCTGAATCAAGGGATCAGCAGGGCGAACCAGCTTCTGGAGCAGGGTGATGCGGAGGCGGCCCGGCGGCAGTACCTCTCCGCCCTGGACGAGATTCCTTCGGCTCGCACGGGCTACGAGCAGCTTTCGATCCTGGAAGCCCGCCGCCGCGCCCAGGACCAAGCCCGGGCAAGCCAACAGGTTGCCTCGAGGCTTTCCCAGGGTCGAAGCCTGTTCGAGGATCAACAGTACGAGCGGTCCCTTGAACGCTACCGGGAGGCCCTGACCCTGCTGCTGGAGGACGCCGCCGCGGCCGGGCGAATCGTGGATCAGATCGGAGAGATCAGCGCCCGGCTCGCCCCCGCCGTCGCAGCTCCGGCTGCCGCCACGACTGCGGTGCAGGCCGAGCCCGCCGTGCAGCCGGAGGCGGCGGTTCAGCCGGATGAGGAGCTGCTCGCACAGCTGCGACAGTACCGGGATCGGATCGCCGAGCTGGAGCAGGAGAACAGCCGCTTGACGGATCAGCTCGAGCGCCTCCAGGATCAGCAGCAGCTGCTTCAGGGGGACCAGGCACAGGTAGCCGCACAGCTCGGGCAGCTGGAGGAGGAGAAAGCAGCCCTCAATGCCGCCGCCGAACAGCTGCGGAGCGAGAAGCAGAGCCTGTCCGCCCGGTTAGCCGAACTGCAGGCGCAGAATGAAGATCTGATCGGCGAACGGGACAGACTGCTGTCTCAGAGGGTCGCCCTGACAGCCGAACGGGATCGACTTGCCGAGGCGCAGAGACGCGCTGAAGAAGCGGAAGCCGCCCGGGAGGAACTGCGGGGACGCCTGGCAGCCCTGGAGTCGCGCTATCAGGATCAGCGTCAACGCGCGGTTCTGAGCGGGGCAACCCCGCCGGAGATGCTGGCCGATCTGCTGGAAGCCAAACTGTTGACCTGGCAGATCATCGGCTCCGACCCGGTCGCCAGCCAGCATCCGGAGCTCTACGACACCATGGATCGTTACCTGGATACCCTGACCGAGCAGAACCTGCTCGAGGGGCGCTATGCTGCGGTGGGCGACATCATCACCGTGGTCGATGCCCTGCTGGAAAGCTCACGGGATACTCAGGTACCGGGCGAATTGTGGCGGCGCTACAGCTACACGGATCAGGAGGATCTGCTGGCTCGGCTGCTGGACAAGCTCGAGCTGGTTCTAAAATAAAACCGGGCTGAGAGCAGAGCCACCCCGAGGGACCGTGGGGCGCCCTGTCTCAGCCCGGCTGTTCCTACTGGTTTACTTCGGTCCGGTCAAAGCCGGCATTCTCTTCCGGCTGCTCCTTTCCGCCCCCGCAGTTCGTTACTCAACCGTGATAACCACGGTATAGGGGACCGGAGTGGGCGATCCGGTTGCTATGTGGCAGTATATATCGAGCCATAGGTCCTCGGTTGCAAATTGTCCGTATCCCCCACCTCTGGTGATGGCCGCCGCCAGGTAGTCGGGCCTGTATCCCAGCACTTCCACCACTTCTCCTTCCACGTAGTTCCCTCCGGGCTCGCGCCATACATAGATATCGATATCATCGGAACCACTGGCCCAGGTTACCGTGAAGGTAATTACGTTGGCTGTACCTGTATTGAACCGGAACACATCATCCCGATTGTCTTTGCTGATTTCGGCGCCCTCGATTCTGACGCTCATTCCCGGTTTCAAGACAATCGGATTGGGGGGACTGGCGCCTTCCAGGACGTTGAAGCCGCCTGTGCCGGGTAACTCCTTCCATGCATCGTTGGGCTCTGTTTCCATGAATATGCCGATGCGGGTGACCGCACTTGCTTGAATATTATTACTCGTATTCTGATCGTCGTCCGGCGAGGTTATCATAACCTTCAGGTAGTAGTCGCCGCCCTCCAGAGGCCAGCTGCCTGAGAAGGATTTCGGAGCCGAGACTGGCGGGCCTGCACTTAGTTTTGCGAGTCCCGTACCGGAGGCGATTTTGATATCAGCAGGATCGATGCTTTTTGCGGCGTTGAGGGAGGCGTAGACCTCCCAGCTTAGATCAAGAATACCGTCTTCCGGGCCATTGTTGGCATACGTGAACTCCCCCGTGAGGGATTCCCCCGGAATTTTTGCGCTGCCACCGGTGTAAAGGACATCGACCACCTCGTAGTCGACTTTGGGCCGGCCCAGGCTGATCGAGCCCGCATCGATCTTATTGTTGGTATGGTTCATGTCATCTTCGGCGGAGATCATGATCAGGATGTGGAAGGTGCCGCCCTCTGCCGGCCAGGTACCGGAAGGTGTGACGGGGGGAGAGCTTGTTGCATGAGCGGCGAGCTCTGAGGTACTGTTGCTGGCGATGAGGATTTCCGGGTCGCCTCCGAAAACACCGTCTTCGGAAAGGAACAGCCACCAGGAAACCGGTTTGCCGCCATCGGCGTCACCAACGTTGGTCACGGCAAAGGTTCCGCTGATACTCTCACCCGTATGCGCGCTGGCCGGAAAGGAGCACCCCGACGCCGTGAGCTCGTAATCCACGTAAGTGGATGCCGCCACGACGCTCACGTTGGCCTTGATGGCGCAGACGGTCGAATCCGCATCGGTAACGATGATCTGGTCGATGACTCCGCTTGTCAGCCCGGCGGTATAGTCACCATCCAGGGAGAGGGTGCCTTGAGAGTTGTTCGCGCTGAAGCTGAATTCATACGGCGGCACGCCGCCCGTCGCCACGAAGGTGATGCTGGCTCCCGGAGAGAGAGTTGCCACCTTGGGGTTGATTTCCAGGGCGTCCAGGGTGGCGACCACATGCACGGTGGCGGTGGCGGAGAGGTTGGCGCCGTCGGTGACCATTACGATATCGTCGCACTCGCTGGCCGGGGCGATGTATATGCCACTGACAGCATCGATAGTACCCCCGCAGGATGTGATTACGGAGAAGGTGTACTCTCCGTTTCCGCCAGTGGCGGTGAAGCCCATCGTTCCCCCGGTCGTGATAGACACAGCTGCGGGGCTGATGGTGAGCCCGCCCTTGAGGCCAAGCTCCTCGAAGAAGGAAAAATCCTTGCAGCCGGCGAGGGCAAGCAGGATCAAACCCGCGACTGCCGCCGCAGCGGCCGGCTTTCGGAAGTGCTTTCTCGATAGAATCGTGATCGTCTTCATCTCTTCAGGCTCCTATCTTTATAGACGGATCGTGGTCAGGACCGACGGGCTGAAGCCCATGATCGGACTGGGCTGTTCCCAGTACACGTCGTAGCCCGCTTCGATCGTGATGCCGAAGGTGCTGCCCAGGGGCAGTCGGACGCCCAGGCTTCCTCTGCCGTAGAAGGTAAGGCCGGTGAGCATCCCTTTGGCCGTCGAGTCCATCATAAACAGCGCCGGTCCGCTCGAGATGCCGAATTGGACGCAGGGATAGCGCTCGCTCCCTATCTCGTAGCGGAGGTTCAGGCCCAAGGGGACGATGAAATTGTCGGCGCTGGCTGTCGTACCCGTGGCGGTGAAGTAGTTCACCCCGGCGTACAGGCCCAGGGCCAGGCGCGTCAGCTGTCCCCGAAACAGGTAGCTGAAGCTCAAGGAGGGAAGTACCCCGATCTTGAAGTACTCGCTGGCTGCACCCGTGGTCACAAAGGGAGCGCAACCCAGGGCGATTTCGAAGTGCTTCGCAGTCTGCGTCTCTTCTGCAGGGGTTGTACCTTTCGCGGTGCTGCCGTTCTCCGGCGGAGGAGCGGGGCGAGGCGGACTGCCGTCGGTGGAGGGGACAGTATGGGGCGCGTGTCCGTTTACGTTGTTGGTCGAAGACGCTCCTCCTGAACCGGTTCCTACCGTCACGGGTTGGAACATGGCCTGCTCCGCCGGAAACTCTCTCAAGGGGAGATCCGCCAGTGATGGTTCTACCGCCGTGAGCAGCTCACTCACGACCTCACGGATCATCTTATCCATTACCAGGTCTTTGCGTCCGCGGCGCGTAACCTCCTGCAGCCGCTCACCGGTCTGCGGGTCGTACCACACCATCCGTATTTCCAGCTCTTTTCCTCGGTTGGCGTACTCAGACAGAAGCACGAAATCGGCTGCACTGCGATCCGCCGTGTCGAGAAGCTGGAAGGGATCCGCGATTCCGTCTACCGCGTAGGATTGAGCGTCTTTTTCGATGACCCCGAGATTCTTCCGCTCGAGATTCCAGCGTATCGACTGGGCGATAATGCTCTGGAACAACCGCTCCACTTCCTGGTCCTGAGGCCGATCCAGGAGCAGGATCAACCCTCTGCGCATCACCGTCCCATTCTGCTCCTGGGCCTGTATCGACACTCCGGCCGCCAGGAGCAAGATGACCAGGATGAATACCAGTTTCACCCTGATGTGGAAACGGGCCACAGTGTATAGACCTGCCTTGCCCATCGTTGGTCCCTCTCTGAACAAGAATTTTACGATTTTGGATTATTTACTTGATAGGTTGGTTCTACCCAATGTAGCACATCTTTGGAGAAATCCAAAAAAAACGATGAGATTCTCCGAGGGTCCGGACGATCGGCTGGAGAACGGGCTCCTTAAGCGTAGCTGTGCAGGCCCGCCAGCAGGTAGTTTACTCCGAAAAAAGTGAACATCGTGAAGGCGAAGCCGACGATCGCCAGAACCGCGGAGACCTTGCCGCGAAATTTCTTCACGAAACGGGTGTGCAGGTAGGCCGTGTAGATCAGCCAGGTGATCAGAGCCCAGGTCTCTTTGGGATCCCAACTCCAGTAGGTTCCCCAGGCCGTCTGAGCCCAGACGGCTCCGAATATCAGGGCTCCGGCCGTGAAAATCGGATAGCCGACCGCTATAGTGCTGTAGGTGAGCCGATCGAGACTCTTCCTGCGCTCCTCATTCCGGGATGCCAGATAGTAGATCGCGCAGATGAAGGCCACCACGAAGAAGGATTCTCCGATGAAGGACAGGGTCACGTGCAGCACCAGCCAGTAGGATTGCAGGGCCGGGATCGGAGGGACCACCTCCCTGGGTGCAATCGGGGAGGAGGCGATGGCCAGCAGGGCGATCGCCACGACCGTGCCGCCGAAGTTGATATAGGGGATGGCCTTGCCCTTTGACCTCAACCTGTATACGAACAGCACCAGTGCAATGGCTGCGGAGAAAAAAACGAGGGATTCGAAGGTATTCGTCACGGCAACGAAGCGAATGCGGATGCTCCTGTCAATCGTGACGGCCAGCAGCAGCACGGCCGCGGCCAACAGGATGTAGTGGCTGAAGGGGTCGATCCTTCGTTCCCTGCGGAGCAGGTAGATCACCTGAATCACAGCCGAAACGATCAGCGCTCCGAAAGCGATGGTGGCAATCATATGTCTCTGTCCCTTCCCTTCTGTATGAATGTCAGCGTCAGTCCCGCGGCCACGACGATCAGTGCAATGACAACGGGAATGAAGCCAGGATCCTTCACCGCCTTCAATCCGCTGACATCCCGGCTGCCCAGTTCCGCTACCGTATATTCGCCGATCCTCTCTCCGACTGCGGCCCGGTAGACTGCAGTACGGGAATGCTGCTCCCACCGCTCGAATACGGCGGAATGGCCTTCGATTCCCCGAAAGATCACCACGGCTCCTTCCATCTCGAAGCCCTGGCCGTTGCTGATCGGTCTGCTGATGCCGTCCCGGTCGCGCAGAAAAGCCCGGTCCTCCCGGGCGAAGGATGTCTGATAGATCCGGATCCCGCCTATCCTCAGCGGCTTGTTCACCTCGATCGGAAACGAGGCAAACAGGAGCTCACCGTTCCGGTGTACCTCCACCGTGGAGATCCAGTCCTTGGGCCGGCCGTCCTCGTACTGCTCATATTCGTAATTGAGGAGCCGGATCAGGTATTGTCCCTGCAGCTGGATCTCGTCTCCCGCTCCCATGTATACCAGGCTTTCGATTCGACCGAATACGGAGAACATCGCTCCGATGATCAGCAGGAGCAGACCGACATGGATCAGGTCGGGCCCGTGCCTTCGCCTGGCTTTTCGGCGTTCCTGGTTCGCCAGCCGGTCGACCGTACATACCGAGAGGTTGATGAAGAAAAGACCTACGGGGATGAGGAATAGAAGCGAGCGAAAGAAATCGTCGAAATCGAGGGTCAGAATGACTCGTGCCCGGAAGGCGCCGTAGGAGTGGAAGTAGAACGCCGCATCCTTTCCCTGCGGGATCAATGTGCTGACAATCGAGAGAACCGCGATGACCAGGATCAGCACCACGGCCAGGCGAATCGATCGAAAGAATTTATACAGAGCGACCAAGGCTCTTATCTCCTCCCGGGGTATCCGCGGCCAGACAGGCTTCGCGAAAGTTGTTGACCCCGGTAAAAAACTCCCGCATCAGAATGACCAGAAAGTAATACCCTTTGCGAGTAAGTTCAAGAACCTGGGGCGCGCCGGGGCGGCGACGGGCAGCGCCGCTCATTCTGAAAAACAGCAGTTCCTTCCAGAGTTCCGGCTCCACGGACCCGCCGTACTTGCTCTTCAACTGCCGCAGATCCAGGCTGCCTGCAAACATCTTCATGAGAAAGTCGTAGCGCAGCTGTTCCGCCCGGCTGAAACGCCTTGCGGCCAGAATCGGCAGCCGTCCCAGGCGCAGGGACTCGATGTAGCGGGGGATGGAAAAGGTGTTGGCGTAAATTCTTCCCTGAAGGTAGCCGAAGGAACCGGAGCCGAGCCCGGCATACTCCTCGCTTCCCACGATGTACTCGTCGATGAGGTTGTTGCCGGCCGCAGCTGCCGCGCTCCTGCGGGAGAAGCACCAGGCCGAGGAAGGCCGGTAACCGACGGAAAGCTCCTTCCAGATCCTGCCGTAAAAGCGTTTCTCCCGGGAAAAACGGATCGTTCCGAGCTTCGACAATTCTCCCCGTACCTTCCTAGCCGCCATCAGCGGGTAGAAGGTTACCTGGTCCACGTCCAAACCCTTTAGGATCTGCAAGTCCCGAGCCAGCATCTGCTCGTCCTGCATGGGGAAGTTGAAGATCATATCCGCGTTCAAGGTGTCGAAGATCCCCTGCGCGGATCGAAGCCGGCGCCGGATCTGTTCGCCCGAACCGTAGCGTCGGTACCTGCCGATTGCTTTGAGCACCGGATTCTGGAAGGACTGAACCCCGACGGACAGGCGGTTGACTCCCAGATCTTTGAGCAGGCCGAGCATATCGGGATCCAGGTGGTTCGGATTGGTCTCCGCGGAGATGCGGACGATGCGCCACAGTTCCGTGGCCAGCTTGAGCAGGGAGCTCAGTTTGTCCGGAAGAATCGTGGGCGTTCCGCCCCCCACATAGATGGAATCGAAAACGTAGCCCCGGTCATGGTAGATCCTCAGCTCCTGCTCGAGGGCCTTAAAATAATCCTCGGCCAGGGGACGGTCCAGGGCGATTCGGTTGAAGGAACAGTACGGGCAGAGCTGTTCACAGAAGGGAATATGCAGATACAGCAGGTAGGCTTTGCCGGGCTGTGGAGACGGCGGTTGCAGCTCGGAAGACGCACGGTTCGCGGAGAAGGTGAGGATGGAGTCGCTCCGCCGTCGCATGATATGGGTAAGAACCGTTTCGCCGATCATTTTTCTGCCTCAAATACCCGGGGTACTTGATTGAATTTTATTTATATAGTAAAATCTTTATCTATAATAGCCCATATATTTGATTTTCGACATATTGTTGTTGCCGGGCTGAAATCGATCACAATTCTGTTGTATTGGAGGATTTTACATGAGAGCTGCAACCGAGGTCCAGGTCCAAACACTGGAAAAGCTTATGCCGGGCAGGGTGAACGTCTCCCGGCGGGAACGGAGCATGTACAGCCACGATGTCGGATCACTCCCGAGTCTGATCAAACCCTTCCTCGGCAACACCATGCCCGCCGGGGTGGTCCAGCCGGTTTCTGAGGAGGAAGTCCTCAGGTTGGTTCAGTGGGCATCCCGGGAGAAGGTGCCTCTGGTTCCCAGGGGAAAATCCACCTCCGGTTATGGAGGGGTTCTGCCCGTACAGGGCGGGTTGGTCGTGGATTTCGTGAGGATGAGCGGGATCGTGTCATTGAAGGCAGAGGAGGTCACGGTTCAGCCGGGGATCTCCTGGAAGCGGCTCGATGAATACCTGAAGAAGCACGGGCTCACCATCCGGTTGTATCCCTCCTCGTATCCGTCTTCCACGGTGGGCGGCTGGTTGGCCCAGGGTGGCGCCGGTTTCGGCTCGTGGAAGTACGGCTGGTTTTCCGAGAATGTCGTGTCCGCCCGGGTCGTGCTGGGAAACGGTACTGTCAGAGAAGTATCCGGAGAGGAGCTCTCCATGGTCGCCGACGCCGAAGGCATAACCGGAGTGATCACCCAGGTGACCCTCAAGACCATGCCGGCTCTGGAGCTGGAAATGAGCCTGGCCGCCTTCGACACGGCGCGGCACATGGCTCGTTTCATCGCTTCCTTGGAGGAGATGGACGTCTGGTCGGTATCCTTCGTCAACCCGGATATGGTGCGCCTGTCCAATCAGGCGCCGCTTCGAACCCACCACGATCATCCGGCGGAGGAGCGGGTGATCTTCCCGGAGAAGTACCTGGTCCTGCTGGCCTACGGCAAGGAAGCCTCCGCGGACGGTCGGGGCACAGTGGCGGAGGTGATCGCCGAAGTTGTGAAAAACTCGGGTGGACGGATGCTGTCCCAGGAACTGGCCGAACACGAATGGGCCGAGCGCTTCCATATCATGAAGGTCAAGCGGCTGGGTCCCTCCGTGGTGCCCGCTGAGGCCGTGCTTCCCCTCACAGGCCTGGCCGAGGTGCTCGAGGAACTGGAGGCGAAGATCCGCCAGCCCCTGGCCCTGGAGGGGATGGGGGTTTCCGGGGACGAGATCGTGCTGCTGGGCTTCATTCCCCAGGACCAGCGCCGGTTGGGCTACAGCCTGACCTTCCCCCTCTACCTGACAGTTGCCAAGACGGCCAAGCGCCACGGAGGCCGCGCTTATTCGACGGGCCTGTACTTCGCGGGTGAGGCGCCCTCGGTATTTGGTCGCGAGCGTTTGGACGCCCTCACGGCTTTCAAGGCGGATACCGATCCTGTTGGAATTCTCAATCCCGGCAAAGTGCTGCGAAGCAAGCTGTCCGGGATGATCGGGCTGGCCATGCGTTTCGAAAGTCTGCTGCGGCCCTTCGGCAATCTCTCGAAGGTCAAGCTGGCCGAACGCATCGGCAGCCGTCCTGTCAAGGGCATCCCCCCCGAGGTGGTATGGTACTCCTACGCCTGTTCCTCCTGCGGATACTGCGTGGACGAGTGCGACCAGTACTACGGCCGCATGTGGGAAAGCCAGTCCCCCAGGGGCAAGTGGTTCTTCATCCGCGAGCTGGTCGAGGGCAGGGAGAAACTGGACCAGGAGGCGGTGAACACCTTCATGGTCTGCACCACCTGCGAGCTGTGCAACGTGATGTGCTCGGAGAAGCTGCCCATAGAGCCCTCGTGGCTGAAGCTGCGGGAGCTGGCCATCGACAAGGGAGGAAAGATGACGATCCCGCCTTTCGAGATCATGTCCGCCTCTCTCGAGGACAACCTCAACATCTGGGCCTACTACAGCAAAAACCGCACCGACTGGATCCCCGAAGACGTGAAGCCCCATATCCGGGAGAAGGGGGAGACCCTCTACTTCGCCGGCTGCACCGCTTCGTTCGTGGAGAACGACATCGGCCAGTCCTCGGTTCGGCTGCTCAGAGACGCCGGCATCGAGTTTACCCACATGGGCGAGGATGAGTGCTGCTGCGGTTTGCCCATGCTGGCGGCCGGCAAGTGGGAGCAGTTCGGGCGGATCGTGGAGCACAACCTGACCCAGGCTCAGAAGCGCGGCGCCAAGCGGGTGATCACCAGCTGTCCCGCCTGCTGGCTGTCCTGGTCTCACTTTTACAAAGAATGGGCGGAAAAGCTGGGCCTCAGCTACGACCTGGAAGTACTGCACTACTCAGAGGCCCTGCAGCCCGCCCTTGAGAGCGGAAAGCTCACCTTCAACCATATGAACAAAAAGGTCACCTGGCACGACTCCTGCCACATCGGGCGTGCCGGCGGCGTGTACGAGCCGCCGCGGGAGCTGATCAAGGCCGTACCCGGAGTGGAGTTCCGGGAACTGGAGCACAACCGCGAGCACGGGCACTGCTGCGGATCGGTCCTGACCCTGATCTCCGAGCCCGAAGTGGCCCACGACATCGGCGCCATGAAGCTGGAGGAGGTCAAACAGACCGGGGCCGACGAGGTGCTGGCCCTCTGCCCCTGCTGCGAGTTCCAGCTGCGGGTCAGCGCGGACAAGAGAAACATGGACGTCAAGGTGACCGACCTGGCAAGTTTTTTGGCCAAGGCCCGCGGGTATGAGGTCAAGGAAGATCTGGGCCACGTGCTGTCCTCCTGGGCGACCTTCGAGGCCATGATCGCCCTGATGCTGCCGGAGAACATGGCGGGCCTGATGCAGGAGCTGTTTCCCCAACTGGTAGATGCCATGCCTATGGGCATGGGCCGGATGATGCGCTTCATCGGAAAGCTGGGGCCCGTGGGCGGAGTTCTTCTGGGGGCGATGAAGTCCCTGTTCCCGGTTCTCTTTCCCCTGCTCATGCCGGCCATGATGCCCAAGGTTCTGCCGGACATGCTTCAGGCGGTCGGCAAGCGGGTGCCCATGCCGGATTTCATGCGGGAGCAGATGCCCGATCTCATGCCACGGGCCTTCGACAACCTGCTTCCCCACCTGCTGCCCGGCGTGGTGCCTCTGATCTCCCAGCCCCTGGTCGACTATCTGCGGGGCAGGGCGGGAAGGGCGGGGAGGGCGCCCTACAGGCCGGCGCAGAAGCCGACGCAGGGCGACGGCGCGCCCGGAACCGACGTGACCGGAACCGACACGCAGGAGCGCAAGGCGGCCTCGCCGGTGGGATAGACCTGCTTTCTGCGAAGAACGCGAAGACGCGGAGGGAGCGCGTCCCGAAGAGCGCGCAGCCTCGGAGAGCCCACAGCCCCGGAGAGCCCACAGCCACGGCTTGTTCGAATCCCTCGACAGGCCGGGTTTTTTAACTGTGCAGCAGCTGTTCGTACTCCACGGCGGTGCCGGTTGCCAGGATCTCTTCGATCAGGGCACGGGCTTTGCCGCTGACACCGGGAAGCGGGATGCCTGCGGCCAGCTGCTCCCGGATCGGCTCGGCCGGCCGGGCGACGGCCCGGGCTGCATACCCGTAGGCCGACGACTTGCCCCGCAGCCGAAACAGATAGTCCATCTGTTCGAGAATCACCACGACCCGATCCCGCTCATCAAGCAGATCGTTGAACAGCTCCGGCGGCATGCGCAGGGGTAAGTCGTATTTGAAGGCGATCCGCCGGAAGCGTTCGTGCAGGCTGCGGTAGTACTCACCAGTGGCCTGACCCCAGCGATCCCCCCTGTAGATCTTCCGGTATTCAGCCAGGAACTCGGAGTGATGCCGGGACAGGTGCCTGAGAAAGTAGCTGGATTGGCGCCCCTCCTTTAGGGTCATACCTCCGAAGATCAGGTAGTCCACCTCCGCATCCGTCGCCGCCTGCAGAGCCCGTCCGATCAGCTCCTCCGTGTCGGTGACGAAGGGGATGACCGGCAGGAGGAACAGGCCGCAGGGGATGCCGCGGGCTTTGATGCATTTCAGGGTTTCCAGCCTTTCTGCGGGGGAGGGCACGCCGGGTTCATAGATCCTGCTGATCCGCTCATCTACGGAGGATATGCTGAAGCATACCAGGGCCCGGCTGCGCCTGTTGATTCGCTCCAGCAGATCCAGATCCCTGCGGACCAGGGTCGACTTCGTAAGGATCTGCACGGGGTAGCCGAACCCGGCCATCAGCTCCAGAGCTCGGCGGCTGAGGCCGTAGGTTTCCTCCAGGGGCTGATAGCTGTCCCCGACACCGCCCCCCAGTAAGAAGTATCCCCCCTTCAGGGGTTTCCGTCGACGCGCCGGATCCAGTTCCCGTCTCAAGATTTCGGGTGCATTGATCTTGACGCAGACATCCTGTCCGAACTCCCCCTCCACGTAATAGCCTTCGGCCCTGCCGTCGCAGTAGGCGCAGTTGTGAAGGCAGCCCCGGTACAGGTTCATGCCGTAGCGGGAAACGAACCAGGAATCGATGTACTTGCGCTTGATCAGGATGGATTTGGCCCGGATCTCCTGAACCCTCAAAATTGTGCCTCTCCTCTGCCTTATCGCCGATCCTTGTGCCGATATTCGTTCGTGCCGAGCAGATGCGGTGTGAGCAGGTTCATGTTTCCGCCGTGGAACCTGCCGGACCGGGGTTTCGCTGCAGGAAGGTGGAGGCTGTGAAGATGATGATCCCCAGCCAGATCAAACCGAAACTGACCAGGTGTGTGGGAGTGAAACTCTCCCCGTAGAGGAAGACCCCCATCAGCAGCTGGCAGGTGGGTGCCAGGTACTGGAGGAAACCGACCAGGGACAGGGGGATGCGGCGGGCGCCGTTGGCGAACCAGATGATGGGTATGGCCGTAACCACGCCGGCGCCTATGAGGAGCAGGTGGGTCGGGGCATCGGCGCTGCCGAAGGCGCTGTTTCCGCGTATCCCCTCGAAGAGGAGGTAGGCGATTACGATCGGAGATACCAGAAGGGATTCGACGAAGGTCCCGGGTATGGACTGCACGCCCACTGTTTTGCGCAGCAGCCCGTAAAGACCGAAGGAAAAGGCCAGGGCGAGGGAGATCCAGGGCACGCCGCTCGAGCCCACCGACATGTACAGCACGCCGCTGAAGGCGCAGAGCACGGCCACGATCTGCCAGAGGCGCAGCCGCTCACGCAGCACCAGGACTCCGAGCAGCACGCTCACCAGCGGATTGATGAAGTAGCCCATGCTCACGGACAGTAGTTTTCCGCTCAAAACCCCGACGATGTAGATCGACCAGTTGATGGCAACGCAAACACCTGAAGCCAGAAGGGTGAGCGCGCTTTTCCGCGATCCCAGTGCTTTCTTGACCTCGGCCCAGCGTCTTTGAACCGTGATGATGCCGGCCGTGAAGGCGCAGCTCCAAACCACACGGTGGGCGATTACCTGGAACTGAGGGACCGCGACGAGAAGCTTCCAGTACGGCGGGTACAGCCCCCAGAACAGAAACGCCGCCGTGGTAAACGCCAGACCGACGAGCCGTTCCCTTTTTTCCCGCAAAAGATTATCGCTCATGTCAGTCGAGGCTCATGCTACTCGGGGTCGTAGGGAAGGTCCTGCGGGTGGGTCTCTTCGAGCAACTCCGCGGCCTGGGCGTTCTGCAGGACCTGCTGGACGGACTTGCAGCCCGGGATCACACAGCTGACCGCCGGATGCTTCAGGCACCAGGCCAGGGCCCAACTGGAGAGGAACATCCCCTCGGGAAGTTCTTCGCGCCGTATACGCTCCTCCTCCCGCAGCATCTCCTCCAGTTCGGAGCGCTCCCGATGGGCTCGAACATCGTTGTCGGGAAAGCTGATTCCGCTCTCGTACTTGCCGCTGAGCAGTCCGCTGGCCAGGGGTACCCGGGTGATCACCCCCAGGTCCAGCTCTCGGCAGAGGGGAAGGATTCCGCTTTCCGCTGTTCGTTCCAGGCGATTGTAGAGGATCTGCATCACCTGGACGTTCAGCTCCGGGGCCTTCCGAACCTGGAAGGTATCCGAGCTCCGGCACAGATCCGTCTTGAGGGAGATGCCGATGTGGCGAATCTTGCCCGCCCGCACCTCCAGTTCGAGCAGATCTTTGAGCCCGGAAGTCAGCAATTCCTCGCTGGAGGGGGAGTGGTACTGAAGGAGGTCGATGTAGTCGCTGCGCAGGGCCCGGAGAGAATCGTCGATCTGCCGCCGCACCTCCTCGGGGCGCCACAGCCGGCTGCGATCCTGAAAGCCGCGGAAGCGATGTCCGAACTTCGTGGCCACGACCCACCGGGAGCGGCTGTGCCTGAGGTAGTCCCCGACGAGCTGTTCGGCCAGATGATCTCCATAGCACTCAGCCGTGTCGATGAAGTTGATCCCGCAGTCCGCGGCTGCCCCAAGGATGGCGTCGACCTCCCGTTGGGTGAAATCCTTGCCCCATTCGCCGCCGAACTGATAGGTGCCGATGCCGACTACCGAAACCTCCAACCCGCTCTTGCCCAGTCTTCTGTATTTCATACTGAGCTACACTATAGGAGGATTCCGCGCTTGCGGCAACGTTCCTTCTTTGTCTTTTTCCCCGCCGGGTAGTCCGGCTCCGGGGGAAGGAATGAGGGTGCGGGTGTATTGCATCTTTCCCCGACTTTGCCTATATTGTATTCATTGTATTCATAGAGATTTTTCTATATAGAGACTTCTGAGCGACCACAGTTGAGACCAAGACAGTTAAGATCACGGCAGTTGGAACCACGACAGTTGAGGCCACGGCCGTGAACAAATACGCCAATGTAGACTTCGGAAAATGTGATCCCATGGTCTGCGATGCGCAGCACGGTCTGTGCCAGGCCGCCCGGTCTTGCAGCCACAAGCTGCTGGAGCAGGAGGAGCCTTGGGAATCGCCCATACTGCTTTCCATCAAGATGTGCGTAGGCTGCGGTGCCTGCGTACCCGCCTGTCCGCTCGGCGCCATAGAGATCAAGAACGGCTAAATCCGCCACTATGATTCCACGACGATTCCTCATCCCTTCGAAATCCCTTCGAATCAATCGATTTTTTTGGAATCCTCTTTGTAATCCATCTTGACAATCGGAAAGAAAGTACTATAATTAAAAAAGAAAACTATTACGAAAGATAATAGTAATAGTAATGAAAGAAATCGTTATATGGTCAACACGAATCTGACGGAGAGAGAGCGGGAGATCGTCCGCCTGCTGGCCGAAGACCGGGGCATTCCCGTGTCGAAGCTGAGCGAGCAGCTCGGCGTGTCGGCGGTGACGATCCGCAGTGACCTCAACAACCTGGCCAAGAAGGGTGTGGTGGTCCGTACTCGAGGAGGTGCCGCTCCGGCCTTTCATCCCAACGTGGTGGTTCGTCAGAATTTGCGGGTAGAGGAGAAAAACCGCATCGCCCAGGCTGCGGCCGGTCTGGTGAACGACGGTGACATGATCATGATCGAGGCCGGAACCACCACCTCACTGATCGCCAAGTACCTTTTGGGCAAGCGTTTCGTCAACATCGTGACCAACTCCTCCCTGATCCTGCCGTTCGCCCGGCTCAATCCGGGAATTCACCTGACCGTGGTCGGTGGAGAGTTCCGGCCGGCAACGGAATCCTTCGTGGGGCCTATAGCTCTGCAGGAGCTGGAGTGCTTTCATGTCCGTCTTGCCTTTGTCGGGACCGACGGTTTTTCCATGGAGGGAGGGCTAACCACGCATCTGGTCGAAGGCGCGGAAATTGTTCGAAAAATGGCTGAACGTTCGGAGAGCACCGTCCTGGTGGCTGACTCGAGCAAGTTCGGCAAGATCGGCTTTGTGCGCGTGCTGCCCGTCCAGCGGGTCCAAACCCTGATCACCGACGGGGAGCTTCCGGCCGCCGCTCAGGCGGAGCTGGGGAAAGCGGGCGTAGAGGTCATCCAGGTTTGAACAAAGAGACTAAAGATAGAGGAGAGTGAGTGTATGGCAGAGCAGATCATCTTGCCAAGGCAGGGGCAATCGGTTGAGACCTGCCTGGTCCTCAATTGGAAGAAGCAGGAAGGGGATGAGGTTGCCGAAGGGGAGGTGCTCGTGGAGGTGGAAACGGACAAAGCGGCCTTCGAGGTCGAGTCCACCGTCGCCGGGACCTTGCTGAAAATTCTCCACCAAGAGGGTGAGGATGTCCCGGTTCTCTCCCCCCTGGCGATCGTCGGACAGCCCGGGGAAGATATTGCGGGTCTGGCAGGCGCGCCTCAGGCAGCCTCGGCCGAGCAGGCTGCGGTGCAGGCAGCCCCGGCATCTCCCGCCGCCACGGCAGGGGCCGAGGTTGGCGCTTCGGGCCCCGTGCAGGCAACACCTCCTGGTGCGGCCACGGCGGGAGGGAAGGTTACCATCTCTCCCCGTGCCCGTAGAGCGGCTGAAAAGAGCGGGCTGAATCCCGAGCAGGTCCTGGCCTCCCTTCCCGAAGGTCGAGGCAGCGGTCCCCGAGGCCGCATTCTGGAGCGGGACGTGCAGCAAGCCCTAAGCCGGGTTGGAGCCCCGGCTCAGGCGGCATCGGCCGCTTCTACTGCAGCTGCCCCGGCCGCTGCAGCGGCGCAGGCAGCC